>CALARE010000039.1 GCA_937888725.1 uncultured Alphaproteobacteria bacterium
GAGGCTTAATCGCCATAGATGCTGTCTTTAGGCACTTTTTAAACTTACTGGCAGTCGAGCATTTTATGATTGAAAGGTAGAATGTTTATTTTAACTCTTTTAACTTACTAACGGCCGAGCTCTTTAACCATACCCAACGCCTGAACATCCACAAGATCGTCTTCTGTCAATTGAGAATTTTGAAGGTGTTGCGTCACATCAACCCCAGCCAACTGAGCGGACATATCCGTTTCTTGGTTTAACGCCATATTCATATCAAGTGGCAAGATATCCCCCTTTTGATTTTGCACAAAAATATCAACGCCATCCCCCATCAAAGAGATATCCATATCCGCAACATCTGTTGAAGAAACAGGCGCCCCACTCTCCTTTGTATCTGGCACAAAAACAAAGGCTGTGTCTTGCTCAGACGTCTTTTGGTTGGACGCCATTTGAACGGGCTCTCCCCCTTTTGCCGTTTCAGTCTGTTTTGTTTTACTTGGCGTGACAGAGGCGTTATTTAAAGCCTCCAACCCCTGAGCATCTCCCTCTTTTGCCGTTTCAGTCTGTTTTGTTTTACTTGGCGTGACAGAGGCGTTATTTAAAGCCTCCAACCCCTGAGCATCTACCTCTTTTGCCTCATTAATACCAACATTTGAAACCATTTGAGAGGCATACGTTTTCAGTTGCGAAATATCATCTTCACTCAACACGCCCTCAACAACCGCTCTTGCCGCATCTGACATCTCCTCAGAGGAGGTGTTCTTCAACACGTCTTCTTGATACGTTTCAGATGGAACGTTAGCCTGCTTTGCCTCTGCATCTAACTTTTTAGCATCTTCAGCCGTCTTTCTTGTTTGATTTTCCAATTGGGTTTTAGAGTGCATCGCCCTTTCAATCATTGCTTTATCAATTTGAATCGGCCCCACAAAAATATTGCCAGCAACAGATTCATATCCAGCTGGCAATTTTGAAAAAGAGCGAAATTGAGGCGGAATGGGCAATCCTTTTTGGGTGTATGCCTCATCTAAAGCCTGCACCACAGCCATCGGATTGATGGCATAAATGTTTGATAACCCTTCTTTTTTTAATTTTCCCTTTTGCAACAAGTCCGCCACTTTTTGAGGGGGCATAAAAGGCAAAAACGCCTTTGGCACATTATCTTTATATTTATCCTTTATAATTGACCAAGCAAGCATAGGGTCCTTGGCATAAATTTGGCGGAGAGCCTCTTGCCGTTCTTTTTCAGTTGCCCCATTCATAAAGACACGATTTGTCAATTGACGCACATCATTCGTATAGGTCTTAGCCGTATCAAACAATTTGATATAGCTTTCTTTAAACCGATTTAAAGAGCGAAGATACATCTCATATCGCATTTGCATCATGGCGTTAAATTCTTCCTCTTTGAGCATATTAAAATATGCCTCCGCATCCTGCCTTTCAACGGATAGGTCAAGATTTGACGCCTTTTCAATCCGTTCTGACAAATGAGGTGAAATATCATATACCGCCACAAGTTTTGAAAAAATACCTTTATATTCTGGATTATGAGAATATGCCGAATATTGTTTTGAAAGTAATAAAAAACGTTGAAGCCTTTCGGACGACAACGTTTTAAAATCAACTGAATCAAAAGTGGCAATTTCAAAAAGACAACGTCTTACCGCTCTTTCTTTTTCAAACGTATCTGAATGAGCCATTTTTTTACCCCCTTTAAATTTTAACCCTTTAACTTTACCCCCAAAGGACAAGCAATTGCTAACCCCTTTAAATTTGACATAAATACAAGACGCCCAAACGCCTTTATTTCTCCTAAAACCACCCTAACACGATTCCACCTTCCTTGTCAAGCAGAAAAATTTATGCCTTATTTGCGATTTCAGCCAATCTTTCAATCATTTTATAAACCCCTTGAAAGCGGGCTTCAATATCGCCCCAAGGACGCATCACAACCATTTTTTGATCAGGTTTTATTTGAATGGTCCCCATTTGACTTTGAACATAGGCAATTAAACCAGCTGGATTTTTAAACGTATCTTGATAAAATTTAATCACCGCCCCTTTGGGTCCAACGTCAAGCCGTTCAATATTTGCCTTTTTGGCGAGAACTTTTAACTTTAAGGTTGAAAAAAGGTTTTCCACCTCTTTGGGGATAGAGCCAAACCTGTCCGCCATTTCAACAGCAAAACTTTCAACCTCTTTTTCATCTGTTAATTCTGAAGCTCTATGATACAGCTCCATCCTTAAATCCAACTCTGGCACATAACTTTGCGGAATAATCACAGGGAAACCCATCGAAATTTGGGGTGAAAAATCATCTTCTATCACCTCTTTTTTGTTTTCTTTGAGGTTTTTAATCGCCTCATACAACATTTTTTGATACAAGGCAATGCCCACCTCTTTAATATGCCCCGATTGCTCATCACCCAACAAATTGCCCGCTCCTCTGATATCCAAATCATGACTGGCAAGTGTGAATCCCGCCCCAAGACTGTCCAAATTTTGCATCACGGTCAAGCGTTTTTCAGCCATCGGAGATAACCGCTTAAACGCCTTTGTCGTCAAATACGCATACGCCCGCTGTTTGCCCCTGCCAACACGTCCTCGCATCTGATAAAGCCCTGCCAAGCCAAACATATCCGCTTTATGAATAATAATCGTGTTCACCGCTTTAATATCAAGGCCTGATTCCACAATGCTGGTCGCTAACAACACATCCGCCTTATGCGCAGAAAAATCAGACATAATCTTTTCCAAATTCCCTGCTGACATTTGCCCATGTGCCTCTAAAACCTTTACCTCAGGGATAAGTTTTTCAAGCATTTGCCTAATTTCAGGCATATCTGAAATCCTCGGACACACATAAAAGACCTGTCCCCCACGCAAATACTCTCTTAAAATCGCCTCTTTAATAATCACGGGATCAAAGGGCATCACAAACGTTTTGACCGCTAACCTGTCCACAGGGGGCGTTGCAATCACCGACAATGACCTGACCCCTGACAATGCCAATTGCAATGTCCGAGGGATTGGCGTTGCCGTTAACGTCAACACATGTACACCATTTTTAAGCTCCTTTAGCCTTTCTTTATGCGTCACACCAAAGTGCTGTTCTTCATCCACAATCACAAGACCAAGGTTTTTAAACCGTATGCTTTTAGATAACAACGCATGCGTCCCAATCACGATATCCAAAATCCCTGTTTCAAGCTCCTTTTGCACTTGCTTTGCCTTTTGCCCCGTCACCAAACGGGACAAGCCCCCCACTCTGATGGGAAAACCTTGAAACCGTGCTTGAAAGGTCGCCAAATGTTGCATTGCAAGCAATGTCGTTGGCACAATGAGTGCCACTTGTTTGCCCGCCATAGCTGATAAAAAAGCAGCCCGCAAAGCAACCTCTGTCTTGCCAAAACCCACATCACCACACACCAAACGATCCATGGGGTTCCCACTGGCCAAATCTGCCTCAATTTCTTGAATGGTTCTGGTTTGGTCCTCCGTTTCCACATAGGGAAATCTCGCACAAAATTCTTGATACGCCCCGTGAGGTGGCAAAATCTTTTCTTGCTGAGAAATGGTGCGGTGAGAGGCAATCTCAATCAACCGTCCCGCCATTTCGAGGAGATCCTTTTTCACCCGTTCTTTGCGTGTGATAAAGCTTTTTGACCCCAAATGATCAAGACTTGCCCCCTCTGAGCCATACCGCGAAAGCACATCCAAATTTTCAACAGGGATAAAAAGCTTATCCCCGCCCTCATACGTTAGCTCCAAACAATCATGCGTAACCGCATTAATCATCAACGCTTTCAACCCCTCAAAACGGCCGACACCATGCGTTTGATGCACCACCAAATCGCCCTTATTGAGGCTTGCTATATCTGTGATAAAGTTGACCTTTTTTTGCTTTTTGGGACGCCTTAAAATCCGCTCACCCAAAATGTCCGTTTCTGTAATGAGGATAAAATCCTTTGCCTCAAACCCATTTTCAAACGGTGCCACCAAAATCGCAGGGGCTTTTTTGAGGGCATCTTTAAACGCCACCGCCTCATAAAGGGCAACCTTCTTATCCCGCAACAACCCTTTTAACCGTTCAGCCGAACCAAAGCTTGATGCCGTTATAATCACGGGCTTTTTTTGCTCTAAAATAAATGATGCCACCCGATCAAATAAAAGCTCAGGCTCTTTGTGTCGCACCTCAACAAAGGTAAAGCCTTGCTTTGTTTTTTCATCTTGACTATCTGGCACCAAAAACGGACTAAATTGATAAAAATCAACCTGATTTAACCGTTCTTCAACCCCCGCTTTGGTTAAAAACATCTCCTCTTTTGGCACGGGAATATACCGCTCCTCTTGCAAGGGTAAATCCCTGGTCAATGCGTCACACCTTGCGTGATAATAATCCGCAATTTGTTCTAATTTATTGTCAAGAGCCTTACTCGTTTGAAAATCAAATGAAAAACAAAACCCCTCTAAATAATCAAATAACGAACCCAATTTTTCATGAAAAAAGGGCAAATAATGCTCCAACCCATTCACAAAAATACCATTTGACACCGCCTCATAGAGGTAATCAGCCCCCGCATTGTCCGCCACCTCACGATAACGGGTACGAAACAAGGCAATGCTTTGTTTGTTCAAAGCCAACTCTGCCATCGGTTTTAGCGTGATACATTCCGCTTTTTTAAGCGTCCGCTGTGTGGTTGGATCAAAAAATTTCATCTCGTCAATTTCATTGCCAAAAAAATCCACCCGAACAGGATACAAGCTCCCCGCTGGGAAAATGTCAACCAACCCACCCCGAATGGCATATTCCCCCGTGTTAATCACCGTATTGACTTTTTTATAGCTATTATTCAAAAGAAAATTATTCAATGCCTCAAAATCATAGCTATCCCCTTCTTTAAGTGCCAACACCCTGTCTTTAAAAAAACACACCTCTGGCACCTTTTGCACCAAGGCCCCGATGGTGGTCAAAATCAGACATTTCCCCTCTTTTTCATACTCTTTGTTGGCAAGAAAGGTCAACGTATCAATCCGTTCACCCACAATATCCGAACGCGGAGATACCCTGTCATATGGCACCGTGTCAAATTCTGGAAACGTAATAACCCGCACATCTTTTGCCACAAGAGCTAACACCTCTTTTAAAAAATCAAGTGCCGTATCAGACGCCACCACATGACAGTGAAACGGATTTTGTCGCAAGCATTTTTTCAACACAAATGCTTGATATCCCTCTTGTATATTTGATAAAACTTTTTTCTCACCCATCATAAAACCTCTTTACCCACTCTTTTTAGATTTGATTTATTTTTGCCTTTTCCGACACATCAAATACCTTTTTTGCTTTTCCTTTCCCGTCCATTTGGTGCTTTTTTACCCGACACAGGCTCACTCAACTTGCTTTTTTTCCCTCTCGCTCATCAGATGCCTTTATTTCCTTTTTTCACCGCTCGCTCAACTTGCTTTTTTTGCCCGACACAGGCTCGCTCGACTTGCTTTTTACCCGACACAGGCTCGCTCGACTTGCCTTTTTTACTCGACACAGGCTCACGCCTTTTTACCTCCCACCCTTTTACCATAATTTAAGAAAAAAAACAATTTTTATTTACCTGTTACCGCCATGATTAACCCCGCATAAAAAACACACCCCCAAAGTGGCACTTAAAAACCCTTAGCGACCCATAGTGTACACTGCGACAAAAAAACAATAAAAGTAATTATTGTTTTTTTGGTGATAAGCAATGAGACTCCTTGAGAAAGTGTTATTGCCAAATAACACTGAGCGAAAGGTTAGTCGGAATTGAAGTACATGAGAGTTTGGGTTTCGATTTAGAAGTGTTTTAAAAACCACCAGCCTCAAAAGACAGACTCTTGATTTAAGCCATTTTAAATAAGCTAATAGATATGGTTAATCCCAAACTCGACGTGCCCCAACATCTAAGGATTGATATTAGAAGTGTTTTAAAGCAACAGATAAGAAGAAACCCCTCTTTCAACAACCCAGCGGAATAAAAGCCTCAAAAGGTTTTAAATAAAGTTTTCCCCAAGTTCGACGTGTACACTGCGACAAAAAAACAATAAAAGTAATTATTGTTTTTTTGGTGATAAGCAATGAGACTCCTTGAGAAAGTGTTATTGCCAAATAACACTGAGCGAAAGGTTAGTCGGAATTGAAGTACATAAGAGTTTGGGTTTCGATTTAGATGTGCTTTAAAAACCACCAGCCTCAAAGAACAGACTCTTAAAAACGCTCCCCTAAGAGGCAAATAAAAACCTCAAAGAACAGACTCTTGATTTAAGCCATTTTAGGCTAATAGATATGGTTAATCCCAAACTCGCTGTGTACACAAAAACGTACATAAGAGTTTGGGATTAGCCTTAGATATAGACTAAAATAGCTTAAATCTTTTCGTGGAAGGTTCTGCTAATAACATCCATCTGTTGCTCACGTGTGAGTTTGATGAAGTTAACAGCGTAACCTGAAACACGGATTGTGAGTTGTGGGTATTGTTCTGGGTGTTCCATAGCGTCTTTGAGTGTTTCACGATTTAAGACGTTGACGTTAATGTGTTGACCAGAATTACCACAGTAACCATCGAGCAAGCTTGTAAGGTTAGCAACTTGAATTTCTTTTGTTTTACCTAATGAGCTTGGAATGATTGTGAATGTGTTTGAAATACCATCTTGAGCGTGTTCAAATGGCAATTTTGCAACTGAGCAAAGAGATGCCACAGCACCATTTGTATCACGACCATGCAATGGGTTAGCCCCTGGTGCAAATGGAACGCCAGCTTGACGACCATCTGGCGTTGCACCCGTCTTTTTACCATACACAACGTTTGATGTAATTGTCAAAATTGATTGTGTTGGAACCGCATTGCGATAGATTGGCAAGCGACGGATTTTATCCATAAATTGTTTAACAACTCTGCGAGCGATTGCGTCAACACGTTCATCATTGTTACCATATTTTGGATAATCGCCTTCAATTTCAAAGTTTGTAGCTAAACCACGTTCATCACGAATGATTTTAACTTTGCTATGTTTAACAGCTGACAAGGAGTCAACAACAATTGAAAGACCCGCAATACCGCAACCGAGTGTTCTGACAACATCTTTATCATGCAAAGCAAGCATTGATTTTTCATAAGAATATTTGTCATGCATATAGTGGATGATGTTAAGAGCATTCACATAAGTTTCTGCGAGCCAATCCATCATCTTGTCAAATTTGCGTTCGAGTTCTTCAATTTCCAAATATTCGCCTGTGATAGGAGCAAATTCAGGACCAACTTGTGCACCTGATTTTTCATCTTTACCACCGTTGATGGCATAAAGAAGTGTTTTTGCCAAGTTTGCACGAGCACCGAAGAATTGCATTTGTTTACCAATACGCATTGGAGAAACACAGCAAGCAATACCATAATCATCACCGAAGAAACCACGCATTAAATCATCATTTTCATATTGAATTGATGACGTGTCGATTGACACTTTAGCACAGAAATCTTTGAACCCTTTTGGTAAGTGATTTGACCAAAGAACTGTCAAGTTTGGTTCTGGAGCTGGGCCCAAGTTGTAAAGTGTGTGTAAGATACGGAAAGAGTTCTTTGTTACCAAAGTTCTACCATCAATACCCATACCACCGATTGATTCGGTTACCCATACTGGGTCGCCAGAGAACAATTCATTATATTCAGGTGTTCTTAAGAAACGAACCATACGGAGTTTGATGACCAAGTCATCCATCATTTCTTGAGCTTGAGCTTCTGTAATCACACCATTTTTGATATCTCTTTCAATATAGATGTCAAGGAATGTTGAGATACGGCCAATACTCATTGCAGCACCGTTTTGGTCTTTAATCGCTGCTAAATAACCAAAGTATGTCCATTGAATGGCTTCTTTTGCATTTGTAGCTGGTTTTGAAATATCAAGACCATATTCTTGAGCCATTTTTTTCATATCATTCAAAGCTTTGATTTGTTCAGCGAGTTCTTCACGTTCACGAATCACATCAGCTGTCATAGAAGCCAAATCTGTCAAAGCTTTTTGATTGTTTTTATCTTGGATTAAACGATCGATACCATAAAGAGCAATACGGCGATAGTCACCAATGATACGACCACGGCCATAAGCATCAGGAAGACCCGTAATAATACCGCTTTTACGGCAAGCTCTGATATTAGGTGTATAAGCGTCGAACACACCATCGTTATGTGTTTTTCTGTATGTTGTGAAAACTTCTGTCACCTTTGGATCCAATGGCAAGTTATAAGCTTGGCATGACCCTTCAACCATACGATAACCACCATAAGGCATTAAAGCTCTTTTAAGTGGGGCATCTGTTTGAAGACCGACAATCACTTCTTCGTCTTTATTGATATAACCAGCTTTATGAGATGTGATAGATGAAACAACACTTGTATCAGCATCTAAAAGACCATTATTTTCACGTTCTTTTTTCATCAATTCAGCAACTGTTTTCCACATTTTTTCAGTGCGTTCTGTTGCTGGAGCTAAGAAAGAATCGTCCCCTTCATAAGGTGTATAGTTATTGACAATAAAATCACGAACGTTGATTTCATCTTGCCATTTATTTGTTTTAAAGCCATCCCAGGCTTGTTCTGATGAATGCATCATAATTTTATCCTTTTTCTATGTTATATTCCGACCAAATAAGTGGTTTATTTTATATTTCCAACTTACAAAACCCCTTTTCCCTAAGGTTTTTTATAGGTCAGGATTGCTTGCGCGTTATACTAGCACGATGAATAAATTTTTGCAAGCAAAAAATAACAAAAAAAATACCTCATTTTAACATACTGGCGGTTAAGAGCATATTATCTCCTTGATTTATTTTTTATACTAGATTAAACTTTTAATCAACACATTCCACCACACACAACACACACGCCAGCCCCTGCCCGCTAGCCACCCTCACACCCGCACCCCGTCGTAAATATTCACCCCCCTGTCATTTAAAATTTATTTTCCGCCTGCCTACTCCCACCACCCCACACCTCTCGCACCCGCACCGCCAGCCCGCCACCAGCTCACCCGCACACCTCGTGACACCTTACACAGAGTTTTTTATTAAATAATAATTTACAAAAGTGTTTATTTTTACATTTTTGTTAAGTATAATTTTACAAAAGTGTTGACTTTTGCATTTTTGTTAAGTATAATATAAGTATAAACAAGGAGAGAAACATGCATACGACCAACAAACTGATTGACCGACCTTTATATTTAAACCGTCTCAAAAAATGGCTCAACCATACCGATTTGGTCAAAATTGTAACAGGTGTCCGCCGATGCGGTAAATCCAAAATATTTACATTGTTTCAAAACGAATTGAAAAAGCAATACCATATCCGCGAAAATCAAATTATTAATATTAATTTAGAAGATATGTTTCAAACAAATGAAATTGGCTTATCTTACAATAAAAACAATCTATTAGAGCCTAATCAAGCTTTATTAAATTTTATTGTAAAAAAACTCAAAAATAACAAAATGAACTATGTTTTTATTGACGAGGTCCAATTGCTTGAAAACTGGCAACAAGTTGCCAATACACTACGGCTTTGCAAGAATGTTGACTTATATTTAACAGGGTCAAATGCTTATATGTTTTCAAGTGATTTATCCAACTCTTTTGGCGGACGATATATTGAAATTAAAATGATGCCTTATTCGTTTAAAGAATTTTGTTCAGCCTATATGACCATAAATGCCATCCCTCTCAAAAATACAAAAACACATCTACAAAAACCAGATTTAATGTTTTTATATGAAAAATATATTAAAGAAAGTGGTTTTCCACAAACCGTTTCCTTTTTAGGTGATCGTTCGCAGATTTTAGACTACCTCATAAATACCGTTTATTATAACACCATACAAAAAGATATTGTCAGCCGTTTTAACCTATCTCACGATAACAAATTAGATGCTGTTATTAGATATTTGTTTGATAATATCGGAAATGAAACCTCATTACGCGGGATTGAAAGAGGCCTCAAATCAGCAGGACAAAATATTTCCATCCCAACGATTGACAATTATATCAAAGGGTTAATTGATAGTTATTTAATCTATAAATGTGACAGATATGACATTAAGGGCAAACAATTTTTAGATGCAAATTCGAAATACTATGTTTGTGATATCGGATTAAGAAGCATTTTGCTTGGCAAAACAGATATCGACCTTGGGCATATATTAGAAAATATCGTTTATTTAGAATTACGCCGTCGTGGTTATCGTGTTTCTGTTGGTAAAGTCCATACAAAAGTCGTTAAAGAAGCAGATGTCAGCAAAAGAAAAACAATTGAAGTTGACTTTGTCGCCCAAAAAGATGGGTTAATCGAATATTATCAAGTATCACTTTATACATTAGACCCACAAACATTGGCTCGCGAACTAGCACCGTTAGAAGCAATTAAAGACAATTATCCCAAATTTTTGCTTTCACTTGACTATGGCAGTAGCAATAATAACGGCATCAACCGAATGAATGTGCTTGACTGGCTGACAACATAACACCCCGCACCCGCACCACGCACACACCACCCGCTCGCCTGTCCGAACGCCGTCCCACACCACACCGCACCCCGCCTGCCCGCTCTCACACGCACCCTGCCTGCCCGCACGCACCCCCCCCAAAGTGGCAAACAAAAACTCTTAGCAACCCACCACCACTCTCCGACACCACCCCTTCGCTCCCCTGCCATCATCCCAAAAACAATTGCCTTTAAAAAATATTTTTTATTGCAATTTAAAATAAAAAAAAGTACCATACCTTCATTTGTTAAAAACTTAAGATAATAGGAGGCATTATGACACAGCCATTTGTGAGCGTTATTGTTCCCATTTACAATGTTGAAACGTACTTAAGAGGGTGTTTAGACAGCCTCATCAACCAAACATTTAAAGATTTTGAGGTGATTATGGTTGATGATGGTGCCACAGATTCAAGCGGGTCCATTGCGGATGAATATGCAAAAAAAGACAACCGTTTTTATGTCATTCATCAAGAAAATAAGGGTCTTTCAGGTGCTAGAAACACGGGGTTAAAACTCGCCAAAGGTCATTATATCAGCTTTTTAGATTCTGATGATTATTTTCACCCAGATTTTTTAAATTTAATGATGCAAGTCGCCCAAAATGAACAAACAGACGTTGTTTTTTGCAAATTGCACCACACCAATGACCTTTATCAAAAAATGCCCTCAGGGCTTAAAATTGGTGACTTTAAAACACGTCGATTTTTCAAACCCTTTGCCGATTTTTTAAAGGAAAAAGTCCTTGCGACCCAAGTCTGCATTAAGCTGTATAAAAAAGAGGCATTGGCTGATTTGACCTTTAAAGAAGGGATTTATTTTGAAGATGTTTTATTCACCACCTTATTTATGGGAAGAGCCAAAAATGCGGTCTATATTGACGCACCACTTTATTATTATTACACCAATCCCAACTCTATTATGCATACCGCTTTTAATGAGAAAAAGGTGACAAGTTATGTGACCGTGATTGAGGAAATTTTTGCCTACGCAAGCACGCATCAGCAAAAATATCTCCCCCTGGTTCAGCGTGAGATTTTAAACAAACGGGTCAAAATGACGATGAATCAAGCTTTTCGCAAACAAAAGGATAGAACCGCTTGTTTAGAGTTGTTTAAACAAATGGGTGATGCCTTTCAACGCCTTTATCAAGCGGGTATCATCTCCTTTGATGGGTTAAAACTCAAACACCGTATGGCTCTTGCCTTGTTGCTAAAGGGGCATTATAAAATGGCTTATCAGGTGTTAAGCATTTTCCCATTTTAAGCGTATTAAAAAAATATATTCCTTTTATAGAACCAAACAAAAGGCAAGGTGCATGAAAAATCACCCTGCCTTTTTTGAACTATTCCCTGAAAATTGGGCAGGAAAAAAGCCCCCCGAAGAATAAAGGATAGAAAGAGCAATCTTTGAAGGACAGCTCATTTTGTGGCTCTTTTTGAGGGACAGCTCATTTTAAGGGGCAACCATTTTGTGGCTCTTTTTAATTCATTGGCAAAGCGGTTTCGGACAAAGTATCCGTGCTGAGGGGCACTTGATCAACCCCCTTTAATTTGCGTGCCATTGCCCGTGTTCTTGTATCCGCCTCATCAAGGGTTTTGCTGGTTAATTCCACATTCCGTTTTAATTTTTCAATCCATGTAATATAGCGTTCAAATTCGGTTTTAACCTCGCCCAAGGTTTGCCACACCTCACCCGATCGCTTTTGTATCATTAATGATCGAAAGCCCATTTGTAATGAATTTAAAAACGCCCCCAATGTTGATGGTCCTGCAATCGAAACACGATATTTGTTTTGAATCTCCCCTGCAAGTCCTGGTTTTTTCATCACCTCAGCATACAACCCCTCTGTTGGCAAAAACATAACCGCAAAATCCGTGGTTTTAGGTGGCATAATATATTTTGATTGAATCCGTTTTGCCTCCAACTTTATTTGCCGTTCAAGTTCTGTTGAAGCCACCTCAACCTGTGCCACGTCACCTCTATCAGAGGCATCAATCAAACGGTCATACGCCTCAATGGGAAATTTTGAATCAATGGGAATTAAAACATCACCTTCGGGCAATTTAATGGCATATTCCACCACCTCTTGCGTACTTAAATCAATATGTGCATTCTTAATATATTGATCGGGACAAAGCATTTGTTCAAGCAAAGAACCTAATTGCACCTCCCCCCATGTGCCTCTTGTTTTTACATTCGTGAGCACCCGCTTTAACCCACCAACATCTGAGGCAAGCATCTGCATTTCACCCAACCCTTGATGCACTTTTTCAAGCCGTTCAGACACCAATGAGAATGACTCTGTCAAGCGTTTTTCAAGCGTAACGTTAAGCTTTTCATCCACAGTTGACCGCATATCATCAAGCTTTTTAGCATTATCAATATTGATTTTATCGAGGCGATCTTCCACCGTTTTTCGAATCGAATCATTAAACAAAACCAATTGCTGTGCCAGCTCCTGTCTGAGTGTTTGAGCATCTTGACGTGTTAAACGTTCAAGCCGTTCAATTTCCGCCGATAACACAGGTGTTACAGCCTTTTTAGGTTGCCCTATCACCTTAAAAATCAACGTCACAATCATTAAAACAAGAACAATACTGACAACGCCTGCGATTAAAAGAAAAAGCTCTGGTGACATAAAAAAATCCTTTACATTATTTTGTTTCAATTTATATAATAAAGCATACTGAATGAAAAGTGAACAAATTACAACCTTTTTTTATGAGGGATTAAAAATGAAAAAATTAAACACCTGTTTCAATTTGATAATCGAAGCACTGAAATGGCCCTGTGCGATTTTAATGCTTATCTTACTCATCCCTGCAATGCAGGCAGATATGTATGTTATCGAACGGCTCACAAACATGGATGTGTTGATTCATTTTTTCCTCCCTTTTGGTGCAACGGCAATATTGTTTTTGTTTATGCCAGCTTTGGCGGGGTCTTTTTTTGCGATTATGGAACATGAGCTTACCCACATGTTTTTTGCTGTTTTAACGTTTCATAAACCCAAAGGGTTAGATGTCAATCAAGATGTCGGAGGCTCTTTTTCCTTTGAGGGAAAGGGCAACTGGCTTGTCGCTTTAGCCCCTTATTTTTTCCCCCTCTTTTGGTTCTTTTTAATCCTATTAACACCGATTTACACCTCATTTACGGGCAAATTACCTGAGTTTTATCTTCCCATGTTGGGCGTGTTTGCTGGCTATAATTTTATTGTCAGTTGCCTCTCCATCCATCCCAAACAAACCGACTTTAAAGTCGCGGGATATTTTTTCACCATCTGCTTTTTGCCGGGGGTTTTATTTTTAAAGTATGGGATGATTTTTTGCTATTCCATTAAAGGGATGCCAGGGTTAGAGGCTTATATAGAGCTCATCATTCAAAAATTGGGAACTTTTATTTAGCGTTTACGCCTTTAAAATCAAGCACTTTCAAAAAAAATGCAAAAAAAGTAAAAAAAATGCATTTTGTCTATTTTCATCTTGTTTTTTTTAGTGTATAGTAAGAAAAACAAAAATCAAAAACAAAAGGAGTCAATGATGGAAGAGATTATTTTCCCCAACCAAATTAGAATGTTCCGCCGTGTGCGTGGTAAAACGATGAAAAGCCTTGCTGATGCTTTGAATTTAAGCTTATCCGCTATTTCAAAAATTGAAAAAGGCTATCGTAGAGTGGACGAGGTTCAATTAAAAAAGATTTCTGAATTTTTAAACTGCCCTGGCGAATCGCTTTTTGTGAGTGAACGCTCCAGCCAGCCTGAAGTTGTCAAAGCGTGGAAACGCGAACAAGAACGACGTCAAAAAATCAATTCTGGCTCTGGTCTTAAAACATTGGGTGCTGGCCTTCGCTATTTGCGGGGTGAAAAGGGTTTAACCTTACATGATGTTGCCAAAGGGGCAAAGATGACTCTTTCAGTCTATCACCGTATTGAAATGGGTCAACGGGAGGTTGATGAAAAAACATTCAAAGATATCGCCCATGCCCTTGGTTTATCAGATACAGATTTACAACTTAAAATTTATGAACTCGATATGTCTGGTGCGTTAGATGAGCTCAAACAACATGAGGGCAAAACAGGCATTTACACATCCAAAGGGGGCTATAACGATTTACCCGTCAGCCGTTTTATGATCAGAACTGCTGACAGCCAAGAATTTAGCGTTCCTATTTACGGTTTCCCTGAAGAAGGGGGCATTGTTTTGGTCAACAAAAATCAATCTGTTGGTTCTGTGCTTTGTCCATCTACTTTGTCATATGATAAAGAAATGTACGCTTTACGGTTAAAGACACAAATCTTAGGGCCAGCCATTCCACAAGATTCTGTTTTGGTTATTTCACCCAACAACCGTCCAAACAAAGGGGACATTGCCGTTTTACCAATTGAAAACAACCGTGTCCGCATTGGTATTTTGCAATCTGCCTCAACGGACAAACCAACACTTTATATTCCATTTAAAGATGAGAGCATCACATTATCAACACCTGAGCTTGAATCGATGCACCGTGTTGTCATGGTTATGATTGGTTAAATAGGAGAGGCATATGTCTGAAACAGAACAAAAAACACCGACAGGGGAGCTTTCATTAAGCACAGCTGAAAAAAAGCATGAGGAACTTGTCGCTCCGTTTGAAGATATTAAGGAAGAGGACTTTTTTGAAAAGGATCTGAATGCACCGAAAGAGGATGACTATAATGAAGAAGATGTGCCAGAGCGGGAATATATCCCTATGCCATCAATTTTTGAGCCAATCCCTGAGGAAGCACAAAAAGAAATCCTTTCAAAATTCGCCCTTAAAAAGCGGGAAAAGGAGGAAGTTACCTCAACAACCGCCCAACGGTTGGTCAATCAATTCCGTGCTCTTTCGGCGTTTCGTTCTGATTATGTGTTGACATATAATAAAGAGTTGATGACCGCTTCGGACGAGGTTATTAATTATTTGCCACATATTTTAGGTGGTTCTGCGGTGCGTGAATACTTGGATTATTTGCTCGCTCAGAAAAAGCAAGGCAGAGAATTTGACCAAGATAACATTGATTTTTCAATCACCAATGATACGGGCTATTTACCATCACCTGAGGGGGATTTTGCCACACCAGAGGCAAGTGATGGTACAAAGGCACCAATTGATGCAACCGTGGCTCAAGGACAAACGCAAACTTTGAGCAAATTGGTTGGTGAAATACAAAAAGCAAATGAGGCACAAACCAAAGCGTTGAATGACAGTGTTCAAGCACTTAAAACCGCTATTGAAACGGCTCCGACAGGCTCAAACAGACTGACCCGTGATGATATCGAGGCAATTGTAGACGGTCAACGAAAAATAATGTCCGAGGCGATGGAAAAATTTATGCTCTTGCAAGCCCGTGCTTTTTCCGACACGGTGGAAGAACTTAATCGCCAAACAGAGCTGATTCAAGCACAATTTCGCCCCGTTGGTGCCGTGCGTCAAGCGATGAGTTCGCTCAAAGCCTCCACACAAAAAAAGGATGAAAAAGAGGAGAAAGAGGATAAATCTCTAAAGGGTGAAAAACCGCTCAAAGCTGAAAAAGAGGAAACACCCAAAACAGACACCCTCCCCTTGTTAAAAGAGGTTGTGAAAGAGGAAGAACCCGCTCCTGTGACGCATAAAAAACCAAAAAAAGAGGCAAAATCCACCACAAAACCAACCGTCCAAATTGATGATGGGGAATATGAGATTTTAACCGAGTTTGATATTCAATCTGACTAAATAAAATGGTAGGGGACAAATGGCAGATACATCAAAATTATTAGAGGCACTTTCATCATACACGGGGGATCAAACAAGTTTGGAATCCTTTGTCGCTGTGGCAAAAGGTGAATTGGGAGATGAATGGGGCAATGCCATTTATGAGGTATTGCCAAATTTGCCCGCCCATTTAAAGGAAAAACTCGATCACGCCTTTAACTATTATGGAGCCAGTCTGTCATGGACGGAGATTCAATCCTACCTCACCAGCGAGGAGCCTCTAGATGTGGCGGAAATAACTCCTCGTATTGATACGTTGCGTTATTGGCTCAAATTTTTTGGTCCCGCGGGGGAAACAGCCATCAATGAGTTGCAAGAAAAACTCGCACAAGAGGCTGAAAAAGCAAAAGAGGTCCCGCAACCGATAACTGAAATGCAAGATACAAATCCACCACAAACAGGGGCGGATGACCCAACGGATAACGCCACCGACGCAGGCTATGCCGAGGGTGACTATGCTGAGGGTACCGACGCAGGGTATGTTGAGGGTGACTACGCTGAGGGTGACTATGCTGAGGGCACCGACAGTGGCTACGCTGAGGGTGACTATGCTGAGGGCACCGACGCTGGGTATGTTGAGGGCGACTACGCTGACGCCACCGATGCGGGCTATGCCGACGCAGGCTATACCGAGGGGAACTATGCTGACAGCGACTACGCTGACGCCACCGACAGTGGCTATGCTGATACAGGGTATACCGACGAGTCGTATGCTGATACAGGTTATGCCAATGGTGAATATGACGCCCCTTATGAAGAACCTTATGAAGAACCCTATGAAGAACCCTATCAAGCTGAGGGCTATCAAGGAAATGACTATCAAACAGATGAGGATTTTAACAATGAAACTGATTATGTGGATTATCAATCTGATGAAACGCTTGGGTATGATGGCCGTTACGCTGATCAGCCGTTTGATGCGGCCAGCAACGACCAAGATAGCTACGTCGATGACGGATACGATGGCTCAGATGGTGGAACAAACGGCTACTTCGACGAACAATTTTATGGCTCAGATGGTGGCGAAGACGGCTACTTCGACCAAGCAAATTATGCACAAGGTGGTTACAGCGACAGCTACGACGAGCAAGACAATTTTGAACAAGATGATGACTTTTGGCAAGAGCCTGTTTATCAAAAACAACCAAACGAAACGATAGAAGAATTTATGGCAAAAAAAACCTTCCATCAGGTTGATTTTTTAAATGCGGTTCGTTGTTGGATAAATGCCAGATGTATTGCCCTTGGGAATAAAGAAATTTACACCTATCGCCATTACGGTTTTTTAATTGATTTGATGGAAGAAACGAAAAAAGACGTGCAAGAGGTGCTTTCTGATCCCAAATATTACCCCGCGATTGAAAAAGTACGAGCTGACGGTCTCAAAAAATTACAACGCTTTATTTCATCACTTGAAAGTGATTTAAAAACCGCCTACGACAATTTGCCGAGCGAATTAACCGATTTAATCAGTGATGACACAAATGCCTCTGATTTAAAAGCCATGCTTGGTGCCGTTGACACATCAAACACACCCGAATTATTAGGGGCTGCCCCTGATGGGTTTGAAATGTTGGAGGACCCTTTTGCAGGCACTTCCATTGAAAAAGAAATGAAAAAGAAATCAAAACCCACAACGCCAGCGGGCAATACGCCTGTTCAACAAAAAAAATCAGGTCTTTCGTTTAACAAAAAACCTGTTGCATAGGAAAAAAGGATATGAAAATGAAAAAAAGTTCTCTTGCGTTTTTGATTGCCACCCTTATGATGTCCACCCAAACAATGGCATCAACAGGGCAAATTTTTAATGTGATTCAAACACAGCAACCCCTCCCCTTTCAAATGGATTTTCAAGTTAAAAATCAAACGCCAGAATTGAACATTGAAACACCCTATCGTTGTCAAACAACGGGTTTTCATGCAAGTTCTATTTCAACCACCTTACCTGTGAATTTAAATGATTTTCGCTTGATTAAAATCACAAAAACAGACCCGCTCCCTCGTTATGAGGTCAATGGTTATAGTTTTAACAATACCCCGATTGATGAGGCCCTTCAAACATTGGTTGATGAAGCGGGGATTTTGGTTTATACCGAAGATAAGACCTATCCTTCATTATCCGCCCAAAACCTTTATGGTGATTTAGAAAGCGTCATTGGTGCGTTATTAGATAATGTGGATATGTATTTTGCCTATAATGAAAACACCAACAAATTAAACATCACCAAACGGGCAGATTTTACCATTTCATTGCCAAAAAATCGGCTGGTTATTTTAGGGGTGCTTGACGCCCTTCGTGGTGCGGGGATTGAAAATATCGTCCCTGATTGGAATGAAAGTATCTTACGGCTTAGCCTGTCAAGACAAGAAGAAAAAACCGTACAAAAGCTGATTGAAAGCATCCAAACAAATGGCGAAATGCTCATTGCTGATACAAGCGTTTACCATTTAAATGGCTATCAAAATTGGAATCAGATTTTAATGCAATATGGGCTTGACAAAATCCATTCAGCCAACAACGGCTTACAAGGCAAGCTCCTCGTCCTTGGTCATCAAAGGACGTATCAATCACTGATTCAAACCCTTCAACGAACAGGCTCAGCCCAATTATTAAGCGATGGGTTGGCAGTGGTTCCCAACGGTTGGCGGATGTTTTTTGACACATCAAAATGCACATTAGGAACCGCTCCTTTTATGCAACAACTCATGCTTTCTTTAAACCCAAATATGGGGCATAATTCAAAAATCAACACCACCCTTTCCATTCACACGCCAATGGGGGAACTCTCCTCTTTCAATGTGAATGCCTCATTAGATGATGAATTAGCGATTATCGGCTTGCCTGATAATCAAATGGGTGGCGAATTGCTTATTTTAATCAAATTAAAACTCATCAGATTGGTAGGAGAAAATCAACAATGACACAATCAAACAATCAACGCCCTGCCCAACCACCACAACGAACAGCTGTAAGGTCTGGCACACGTCCTCAAAATCCGCAACAAGCTGGACAAATGAGGCAACGCCCCATGGCAGGAGCTGGCACACCACCTACTGGTAGAGGGGCAATGCCTCAAGGGACGCGTCCGATGCAAGGGCGTCCTCAAAATCCAGCTCAAATGCGTCAAACACGCCCAGCTGGCACATCTGGCATGCAACCTGTGCAAGGGGCTCGCCCCATGCAAGGGACGCGTCCGATGCGAGGTGCAAATCCCACAAACCCCATGCAAAATGCCTCTCCTTATCGGATGGCACCAACACAAGGACAAATCCCACCCCAATCGGCCCCACAAAATTTGGTTTCTTCATTTCAAAGGGGGCAATTTTCCACTCAAACAATGGCGTTAATTGCTGTCTTAATTTTGGTTGTGGGGATTATTATGGGAGCCATGATGTTTGGCGGTTCTTCAAAACCTGCTCAACAAGCAGGATTGCAAGGTGTTGTAAAAAACACAGACATCCGCACAAAATTGCCTCGCTGTGGTCGGATTGACCGTGGTCAAGCTTGTATTCTTTATATCATGAACAGCACCCGCTATGATCAAATTGCTGAGAGCTTTTTTGAGGAAGCATTACGCCTAACCGAAGTGCCAATTTATTCCATCTCAATGGCAAATCCAAAATATGCAAAACGTCGAATCCCACCAGGACACTTTGCTGAGATTCAAATCCCTAAAGTCCGCTGATACAACGCATCTGATAGTCGGTTTAAAAAGCGGATAAAGAGAAACTCGCCAAACGCATTGTACCGTTCTTGTACTTAAACGTTTGGCGATTTTTTATATGCCCCAAACACGACAGAAATATGATAACGCCCCCACACGCCAACAAAGATACGATAACCGCCCTGCTCTCCATGGGCTCTCTTTTAACGCTTTCCTACCACCCCGCACCCGCAGGCTCTCTTTTAACGCTTGTATGCTCTTGCTTAATTATTCTCGTATCCTATACCCGCCCCTCAGAACGCAAGATTGCAACACAAAAAAGCTCATACGCCGATGAGCCTATACCCGCCCCTCAGAACGCGAGATTGCAACACCGTTATCTGTTGAAACACCTCTTGCTCCAGCAACATTTGCCAAATAGCTACTGGCATTTGCCTCTCTTTGTGGCTGTGCCTCTTGTTGTTCCCCTTTTTGTTCGGCAATGCTCGCCATTTTACTTGCCCCTCTTTGTGCCAATGCAGGCTCTTCTTTTTCTTGTGATTGAGGGGGTTGATTTTGTGCCAACGCTGTGGCATTTGCCTGAGATTCAGCGCTCTTTTCTTCATCATTAATGCCAATCAATCTGCCAAACCAAGAGTTCCTAAACCACGAACCAATACCTGAAGAGTCTGATTCTCGAGCCTCAGACGCGGTATAAACAGCATCTTCGCCATGAGCTTGTCTTGCGATATTAAAATCTTCCTGCTTTAAAAAGGGATTGCGTGCAATGGCATCTTCAACAAAACCCTCTGGCACACGGGTATCTCTGATAGCTCTCGAACCTTGAGCATTTTTTTCATTATACGAAGTAGCAACGGAAACATCAAATACCCCATCTTCATGGGTATGCGGACGCGTACAAAATTCTTTAATATACATCGCTCTTGTTTCTAAAGAGGCCATTTGTGAGGCATAGGCTATTCTCGCCTCATTTATATCCATCCCCTTGGTTGGTTCAAAGGGTTGAAGTCCCTTTGGCGTTTTTTTGGGATTTTTTGCAATATCCATCCACTTATCATAATTCGCATCATACACCGCCCGATAATCTTCAACTGAAACATATTCCGCCATCATTACTTTGTTAAAAACTGTATCAGCGAATGCACCTGTATACCCCGCCTTTTTAATCTGTTTTTCATACTCATAAGAGGGGATTTTTGATACATTCAACTCACTCATTAATTGCCAATCAAGTGCTTGTGTTTCCGCATCTGCCACCTCGGCAGCCGTATAACTTAAAATCCCCGACGTTTCCTTTTGCATGGCATGTGTACATTCATGTGCAAAAACAAATGCCCCATGGTCTGATTGAAAAAGCTCCCCTTTAACACGCACAACATCACTCAAAGGTACATATACACCCATTGCCGTCTCAGAAATTTCATCATTATTCGCTCTTAAATCAATTTTAAACGTTTCGCGATCAGATTCCAACATCTGTCGCAACACCATCGACCCTGTCGGTGTTGAATTGAGAGTCCGAACCGCCTGATGCAAGCGTTCGGTAACGGCTTCTTTTTCTTTTGCATCAGCCTCTGGGGTTATTAAACGAAACTTTTTATATAACGCCACAATTTCCTCTTGTGACAACGGGCCTGATTTATCCCCTTTAAACATTGAACCATATATTGCCATACCTATCCCCTTTTTAATATTTGTCCCTATCTATTAGTATAACACATTTTGATAAAAAAGAACATTTTTTTAATCAGTTCTTCTTTTTTTCTTATGCCTGTCGAGAAGATGCCCGTCCCCCTTGTTGCACCACAACCGTATCGGACGCGTCATTTGACACGCTACTTGCATTTTGTGCCAGCGTTTTTAACAAATCCCCCCGCGTATTCGTCCCTTCATTTGCGTCTGTCGCAACGGGTGTTTGATCAAGCGTCTTATCCCCCTCATTTTGCACAGCCACCCGCTCCCCTTTTCGATTATAGGGGGAAATTAGAATACCATATTTATTTTTTAAATGTTCTCTTATTTTTTTAGATTCATTTTTTATCTCTTGTAACCTATCTTCAGAAAGAAAATCCTCTTGATGAATGAGAAAACTATCAATTGTAAGGTCTGTCATATTTTTATTTAAATCGATTACATCTAAATTGATTTTTTTTGCCAATTCATAAACTTCATCAGATGAAAAGTCCCCCTTTTTTAACTCTTTTTCCGTCAAAATATTGAGATAAAGTCTGGCCGCATCTTTTTTTGTTGCCACTTTTAAAAATGCATTCACCTGTGGTTCAAAATATGCTATCAAGTGCTTTTTTACCGCATCATTTTGTGGCACAGATAAATGATTAACATCTCTTAAATAATCGGCTAAAGCATCCCCTTTTTCTTTTTTTGATGCGATCTTTAAGAGGTTTTGAAAAATGTCATTTCGGGTATAACTCCACTTATTCTTCAATGAGGCATGATTAAACGGAGGCAAATCTTCAATGGAGGCAAGAAAATCATTCCCATACATTTCTTGTCGTTTTTGAGAAGATTTTTTCCCCATTGGAGAATCAAAAAAATCTAACTGCTCTTTTTTATTAATTAATTGGGTCATCCTTAAATAAAAATTATTCGTTTCTAATGCGACCATACGGTTAAAAGCTTGTGGTCCCGCATCCAACATCCTTAAATCAGCCTTTTGAGATAAAACACCTTCATTTTGAAGTTGTCGTATATGTTGTGCCTCATGCAAAAAACTCATTGCGAACAGATAGTTATACCCTCGTTCTGTCTCCTTTTCATCTGCATAAATATCTTGCGGATCATATAGTTTTTTTTGGGCTTGCATTTCCCTTTTCATATTTTTGGGGAAAAGATTAATCTCATTTGGTTTGTAATCAAAAACAATCCCATAAAACGTAGAAAATGTGTCGCTATTTTCAATATTTAAATCAATTCGATAATCGGGGTTTGTCTTTCGTTGTTGTTGAACATTGTACATCGTAGCTCTTAAAGCAACGCGTGCCGTGGGAGATACCTCACACAATTGTGTTAAAGCTTTTTCCAACTCTTTTGCATCACCAAATGACCATAAACTTGTGTAATGAATGTACTCTTGACAAAATGCATGAATATCTTTTGCCGAAATTGGCTCATCAGAAAAGTTGTATTCCAACTGTTTTGTTTTTTCTGTCACCATAAACTGCCTCCCCTCTTATCCATCTTTTTTAAGTATAACATAAATCTACCCATTTGAAAAGAGAGAATATGAGCTTGTATTAAAATACAAACAAACCCATTAGCTTGTATTAAAATACAAACAAACCTATTAGCTTGTATTAAAATACGGACAAACCCATTAGCTTGTATTAAAATACGGACAAACCCATTAGCTTGTATTTTATTGTTGACTAATTGATTGGCTTAAAACTAAGCCAACTCAAAGGTAACCCTTTTTTTATTTATTTTTTGATTTTGTGTCCAACTGCACCCGCCAGAGTGTGCCATCGCTTCCCTCTTTTTGGATTTCAGCTGCGGGCAAAAAGCGATCAGACGTCGTAAGCAAGCGTTCTGTCGTCCCATTTGCATTGGTGATGGTTGTCATTTCCCCCATCACTTTCCCAGCGGAAGAATGGTTCAATTCCACATAAACATCAGGTTTAACCGTTGGAGCGGGTGTTGTATTTGCCGTCCCAGATGATGACCCCGAATTTGTTACACCGCCCAACGCCCCAGCGATAATATCCTCCAACCCTGATGAGCTACTCGAACTTGAAGATGAATTTTCATTACTACTTGTACTTGGGAAGATATCTTTTAACTTATCTTTCAAAATGGTAGCCCCATAAACGACACCCCCGACAATAGCCACATCTTTGACCCAACCAAAGAGCTGTGTCCCTGCTTTAGACCATTCCCCTTCCATCACATAACCAATGGTTTTAAAAAGACCCGAAATACAATTACCCAACATCCGAAGGGCTTTACTTAAAAGTGAAATGGGTATCATATCTGCTAACGGACCAAAAACAGAATTATCAATAAAATTCCCAATAGATAAAAAGAAGTTACGACTATCTTCTTCTTTTTGTGTCATACCATTTGGCAACACGCCTGTGCCAGTTGTTTGCCCTTGGGTGGTGCCTTGAACAATCCCTTGCCCCTGTGTTGAACCTTTTGTAATCCCTTTTTCAACATCTTGTGGTGTGCCACCTTCAAGCACGCCCCGTGCTTTCCCAGCCTTTGGCTGATTTTGTTTTGGTTGCACGACATATAAATCATACCACGCTTTCAACGCTGGATCTTGATAACCACGTTCAGCATCTGCCAACATAATCCCCATGATCGACGCCTGCAATTGCGTTTCATTCAGCTTAAAAGTCGCCTCAGAAATAGGAATCCCAACTTGCGAAGAAGACCCCCGACGCACATAAGCCGTCCCTTGCTGATTGGGAACATAATAAAGCTTAGAGACAGGGGTTTGATAATCATTCCCCGTCACTTGTAATTGATAACCTTGATGGGCGGTATCTGGTTTGCCCGCAACAAAATTACGCACGGCTTGGACTTGTTCAGCTGTTAAACCAAGCATTGAATAATTGCTTGTCCCTGGGATTAAATAATTCACCCGAAGGGCCCCTGTATGAGGCGTATGTGGGATAATTTCTTGCCGTTGCGAAAAACTTTCTTGTTGAACCTGCTGTTGCATAAATGGATATTGCCTAATCGCATTTTCAAACGCTGTGTCTTTCATGTTCAATTGTTTTTGACGGCGATAAATTTCTTGAATAGCCGCTTGATATTGCCGTTCGGACAAAATCAAAGTAGCTGGTTTTAAATTCACGGGTTTCGTGCTACCCCGTCTTTTATACCCCGAGCCAACCACACCATCAGGTTCATAATATAAAGTTGACGGATCCCCATTTTCGCCAACCACCTTTAAAATATAACCACCCTCAGCGTCAAAACTTTGCTTTGCAAAAGCACACACGCTATCAACTTCCGCCTTGGTTAATGATTTAACAATTTGCCCATTTTCATAAAGGGTAATCAAATCCCCTCGTTCTGGTTGTTTTAAAGGCGTTGTTGTACCCCCAGCCGTATTTCCTTCCCCCGTCTGACGCGTGGGCAAAATAACAGGTTCTGGATTTTTGGAAATTATCCGCCCCGTTTCATCTAACTTTATACCGCCTTGTTGTTGAAATTGTCGCAACCATGCTTCTCGCCTTTTTTGCGTTTGAGCTGCACTTTCATCATATTCGTCACTAAAAGATGCCCAATACTCTTTCGTAGCCGTTACGAATTGCTGTAAATCACGACCAACCTTATGAACAACTGTACCCTGCAATCCTTCTGCGAGATAACCGACAACCGCTCCGCCAGCTGTTTTAACAGCACCGCTTGTCTGATCAAGCGTCCAATCAAATGCTGATGCAACCATACCCCCCGCCTCAGTTCCCAAAAAATCTTTCCACTTATCCCCTAAATAAGTCCTTGCAACGCCTAGATACTCACCCGTCGTATTATAAAGGTTACCAGCCCCATCAACGATATAATCTACATTTTCAACCGTGATTTTAAAAGCTTCTTTCCCCGTTTCCATACCTTTTTGATAACTTGAAGTGTTCATAGCGGTTCCTTTCTCTCTTTTTTATTATTATACCTGTGATTTTCATTTTCGTCAATTAAAAAAAAGTCTTGTCTTTTTGATAAAAAAAAGCAATACTATTTCTAAAGTCAAAAAAAAAGGGGTCATTTAATGCATAAAAAAATAAAAGTTTTCACAAAGTTAGCCATTATCGGCACCATTTGGGGAGTGATTTATTTCTTATACGTTATCCCAGCAATGTGTGTTTTATTTCATTTTAATTTTCTCTCACCTGCTGAATGGCATGAGAAATGGCTCGCGTTTGAAAATTATAATTGGCGTATTCGAACATTATCTGATGTTTTATTATTTTTGATGATGGTTTTGTGGATTCCGCTTTATTTTGTGGGACTATGGATTTTTTATCACATTAAATGGTCGATTTTTAAAATCAAACCAAAACCCAAAACGGTTGTTCAAAAAGCCCTTGATTTAAAGAAAGAAAAACCCCTTTATGCAAAACCACGGGCAATGCCTTCCGCTGTACAAGCCACCAAATATGTGGCACCTAAATTGCCTGGGCAAGAGGAGGAAGAACAAAAACAAACCTCAACAAAGAGCCATAAAAATGTCATTCAAATGATTAAACAAATGGCGGTTGTTGCCCGCAAGTTTAAGGTTGAAATTTTCCAACATATTTTGCTTGAAGGACATAAAGTCCCTATGGCGATTTCAACCGCTGCAAGAGCGATGATGATTGAAATTGTCAACCGTAAAGATGTGAATTGGTCGGTTGATTTTAATGATGATGTTTTACAAAGCACCTGGTACTCAGAAAGTGGCACCATGGAACGATTGGCTGAGGATTTGATAAAAGCGTCTGAAGCGCTTGCCAAAGCAGAACCTGGCAGTGAAGTGGTCAAAGTCATCTGTGTCACCGAAGGACGTGTTTTAAACGCCAAACCAACGGTTGAATATTTCAAAAACCACGGTATCCAATTACTTATTTTTAACAATGGGGAACCAAAGGGTGATATCTTAGATTTTTCATCTTTTATCAGCCAGCATTTTGACTTAAAAGAAGGGGAAAATGACCCTGCCCTTGTTAAATTGCCTAAGGTGGAACTTGGCACCTCCCCAACCGCTATTATTGTTAGAAACAACGGCGTTGAAACCGCTGCGGTAACCGCTCAAGAACAAGTTGAAGAAGAATTGCCCGTCCAAGGTGATGACAATTTGCCAGATAGCGAACACGCCAACACAGAACCAGAGTTTAACTCTGCTAGCCAAGCCCCTGAAATTAATGATAATTTTTATTTAGATGATCTTGATTTCGATTCGGTGGATAAAGAAGATGATACCGCTTCAGAGGTGTTTGATTTTGATGAAACACCATCACTTGGTGCGGATGATATTGACGTTCCTCAAATTGATGAGGATGGATTTTTAGTTGAAGGAGAAGAAAATGTCACAAGTGAGCAAGGAAGTACTCCAAGCGTTCAAGATGTATCAGGAGATGACCGCGATCAATCTAGCGAATCTGCAACAACGGATTCAACGGGTGCAAGAAATCAACCGCAAAAACGAAAAAGAAAAGCAACAAAGAAAAAATCCGCCCTACCCCGTCAAAAGTTAAAAACTGAGGATGGTGATGATGATGACTTTATCACCGTTATTGCAAAGGGATAACATTTTTTTAAGCAAAGGATTTTTATGACAAAAAAAAGGGATTTATTCAATCAACTTGTCGCGACATTTTTCTTCTCAGGTAAATCAAAATTTGCCCCTGGCACAATGGGTTCGCTTGCCACATTACCGCTGGTCGCCCTTGTATATCAGGCAGGTTTTACACCTCTTTTTATCGCAACGGTTCTTAGCTATTTTTTAGGACTTTACGCCACCCATAACCTCCTTAAAAACAGCACAAACAAAGACCCAGGATTTGTGGTCATTGATGAAACCGCGGGGCAATTAACCACGTTTTTATTCATTGTGCCTATTGCCTCTTTATCGCTTTTAAATTTAGTGGCTGGTTTTGCTTTGTTCCGTTTATTTGACATTGTTAAAATTTGGCCCTGTTCCTATTTTGATAAAAAAGTCGTCGGTGCATTTGGTGTGATGACAGACGATATTTTTGCTGGCATTTATGCAGGGATTGTGCTATTATGCCTCAATCAGTTTATTTTTTAAAAAAAGGAGTATCATATGACTGAAGAAGAAATCTTAAATAACAACAACCATTTTAAACATGCATTAGAACTTTATGCTGAAACAAAGGGCTGGCAACTCACCCCTTTTGCTGATAAAATTATCAACCGTTGTTTAAACGCCTGTAACGGCTGTTGCCCATGTGATGTTTCTCGTGGATTCTGCCCTTGCGGTGAACATGAAAAAGAAGTTGCTGAAAAAGGCCATTGCCATTGCAATTTGTTTAAGCCGAAGTAGGTAGGGCTTGACCGCCTGTGCGTTAAGAGCTGGTGCATAAAATGCCACCTATAGCGAAATCGCCAAACTCAAGTACCCCTCCGCTTT
>CALARE010000040.1 GCA_937888725.1 uncultured Alphaproteobacteria bacterium
ATAAAAAAAACATTTAAATTTATAGAATTAGGCAAAATAAATCTCCTTTAAAAATTAAAAACAAAAGTGGGAATAAAAAACGACCCTTTAATTTTCTCATGTACCAAACACATATATTTGTTTTATTTTCAGGTAATTGCATTAGATAACACGCCTAAAAAAAATAACATTTTTTTCTTTTACAAATGGAATAACCTATCAGTTAAAATCACTTGCACATAAAAATTTTTCGTGTTATAAAAAATTATTATTGAAGGGGGTTAAGATGAATAAAAAACAAATTATTTTTACACTTGTTACATTATTAGCGATTTCAGGTTATATTGGTTATGGTTATATGACCAGAAAAACATATTACAAAAATGGGCAATTACAATCTGTAACCCCTTATAAATTTTATAAAAAAGATGGTGTTTATAAAGAATATTATGAAAATGGCCAACAAAAAATGGAAGTTCTTTATAAAGACAACCTCAAAACGGGAATGCAAATCAACTATTTCAAAGATGGGATTCGTCTTGAAACGCCTTATACCCTTGGCAAAAAAGAGGGGGTGGCAAAACTTTATTATTCAGACTCCTACTTTACATCCATTCCATTTAAGAATAACAAACTTACGGGAACAATTGACTTAGATGGCATAAATATCACAATCGCCGAAGATGGAACACTCACTCTTGGTGACAATGTAAATGGAACATTCACTTGCCCAGGTAAGGAATTTATTGACAACATTGCCGTAAAAGATAAACAATCACGACTATTTGGTCTTGCAAAATGTATCTTATTTGAAAAAGCACAATTAACCAATTTTGGCACACCGCCATTAAATATCACATTCAATGGAGCTTTTCAATTTCCAAAATTTTTTAAAAACTCTACCTTAACCGTTGTTGATGAAAACAATCTTTTTGAAAAACAAAACCCTATCGACACAAGTGCATTGGACAATATGTCACCTCTTATTAAAGAATTTACAACGTATAATCAGCACTACTATGTCCAACAAGGGGATGTCATTTTTGATAAAAATAATAAAAACATCACCGTTAAAGGGAAAAATAAAAACCAAGAGCCTTTGTTTGAAATTGATTTATCTGTCAACAAATTAACATCTTTCATTGAAAAATTAGCAACCATTTCCAACTTATCTAAAGAAGATTTTGCACTTAAACTGTTAAGGGAAACGACCATTCAAAAATACCTTTTCCTTTCACCACAAGGCAAAAAGAATTTTGAATTTGTGGGTCAATTGGGGCTTGATGCAGGATTACTTTCAAACGGTTCACATTTTGACTTTTATAGTGCCAATGAAAAACCTGTTCTTAAACTTACAAAAATTGAAAAAGGGATGAATATCAAATTAACCTATCCAGCTGGTGACAAAGACTTTTTCACCGCAGACATAAAAGTTGATAATCCCAGCTATGATGAGCTGATTAAAAAAATTCAAACAATCCCTGATTTGACACTCGAAAAATTGCAAAAAACATTGTATTCAACAAATCCATTTGCATTAATTCCAAGCACTGTTGCAATCGAAAATTTAAATTTAAAAGATTATGAGGGGAACACCGTCCTTACCATCAAGTCCTTTGTCGTTTCTCCTTTAATGCAGCAGGCAACAGGTGAAATTACTGTTTATCAGGGCAATCAAATTTATGCGACTTATCTCATTCAAGGAAATGGATCACAAATTGAGATGTTAACACCTGATGGACAAAGACAACTTTTACCAAATAACGATATTACGGCAACACTTAACAAAGAATGGATTGAAACCCAACGCCAAAAAATTGCTATACCATTTATTAAAGAAGCGGAAGATGAAATTAAAAACCCCAACAAAACATCTATGACATTTGCATATATGGGTGGTGTTGAAGGATATAATACAGCCATAGCCAATTATACGGCTCATGAAATTGCGGATTTGATTTCAAAATACAGCACGCTTATTGAGGCAAGCCTAACCGCACATAAAACAACCACAAATAGCACACAAGATTTTATTATTCCATCATTTACTTCTTTTAATTTGCCCACCAATTTTGACCAAGATAAAATTAAAATTGAATCAACAAATGTTTCAAAAGATGGTATCGTTATAAAAGTTTCATTTTTAGACAACCAAACAGAACTTTGTAATATAACAGCTGGAATACTCAAATCAACTTGTGAAAATTTAACCGTCACACATACATATATGAGTGACAAACTTACAAAACTATATCATTAAAAAATAGACGTATACGAACTAAAAAAGCAGTGTTAAAGCACTGCTTTTTTGTTATATATTAAAGATTTATACAATTTTATTGACAAAACAATATTTTTTATGGTATAATAAAGAACTTGTTGAAAGCAAAGGGATTTATATGAAAAAACAAACATATCATACAAACACATTAAGTATCAATGAAATGTTCAATTTAATCTGTTACAATTTAGCACATTTTAATAAATTGTACCAAACAGAATATTTGCCACTTAAAAATTTTAAAAATGTTTATGATTATGTTACTTATCGGACAGAAAAACTGCAAGAAGAATCTCAAATAGTTGAGCGTCAACTATCCTATTTAAGAAAAATCGTATCAACCTCTCATAATGAGGCAACAGTAAACCTTGCTAAAGTAAATTTAGAGCAAATAGGCCTATTCATCCCATATGATATAACCCGCGTTGTTCACAACAAAGAATATGCAAAAAAAGTTGTGAAGGATGACCTTCCACTTCGTTCTTTTAAAATTGTCTATGCACCGCATCATAAAATGGCACAAGACTATGATTCGATTGGGCAAATAAATTTATTTGGGAAAAACAACATTATTTCCCCTCAATTAAAAAGTAGATTTTTACCTTATTATACAACACCAAAATCATTTGGACCGTTATTTGATAATTATCAAGTAGGGACAATGGCATCACAAGAATCCATTGGCATTTTTCTGTCAAAACAAAATCCTAAAAAAAATGTTTATCATCAAATTTGGGTCAATGATGAAATAATGATTCAAGCAAACTTTAGAACCAATTTGAGCTTAGATAAATATAGTGATATGCATGAGGATATCATTCCAGAATTATTTTATCACATCTCACATGCTGAAGCCATTTCACGCAATGCAACTGAGCCATTATCTGCCCAATATGTTGAAGATGAAGCAAATAAACTACGCTTTGACCATATTAAACGTGAAAATGAAAAATATATGGAACAATATTTATTATTGACCATTGAACTATTTTGCCAAATGGTTCAACAGATGAAATATAACGCTCATCTTATTAACACACCAAATATCTTTAGTAATATTAATGATTTACCACTTATTCGTGAAAAATTCACACCTGAAGATATTGAAAAAATGCAAGAATATCTTGAAATTCGCAACACAATCGCCCACCCTACTCTTTATAATTTAAGGCCACTTGGCGTTAAAAGTGTTGAAGAATTTGTACCAACAATGGTAAAAATTTTATCAAACTTATTTTACACAAATGAAGATGAAATTTATCAAAAAATCAAACAAAATAATGATGAAAGAGATTATAGTGTTCGCTTTTTAATCCTTGTTGCTGATTCTTGCAAAACATTAAAACACCTATGCATTAAATATGGCAACCTTGATTATCAAACACCAGATCCATTTGTTAAATTAGGATTTATCACAAAAGAAGATGATGCGATTTTAACAGAAGGGATTTTGTTAAGAAACGATTTATGCCACAAAAAACTTGATGAAGAACTTGCTAACAAAGCTCACAAAATTCAACAACGAATGGGGGATATTGTGGCGGGCATTGCTGACAAAATTGCTGATAACTTCCACATCACAATCGAAGATTATCTTTTCGGCACACAATCTGGGCAAAATAGAAGCATTGAAGAAATGAACCGCTTATTCCCAGGGGTTTTTGTTAGCTCTGATCCTGACAAAGAAATTCTTGAAAAAGGATTAAAAAACACAAAGAATAGAGAAATTTTATCCAAGTTATATTCACTTGCTTGTACTGTTAACGCTATTATGTTTGAAAATGAACCTCTTTACAACAACCCATTTTATGAACGGGAGGACCTTATTCCATTTATTCGTGAGGTCAACACTCAATTAAAAACAAATCCACCAAAAGATGGGAAAAAACGCTCCTTTATCTTTAGAACAGTTTTAAGCAAATGGCAAACAGAGAAACGCCTTCCAAATCCTAAAAAAGGACGCATTTTAACACGAGGATAAAATGGCAACAAACGTAAAAACAACTCTTTCCAATTCAGATTTATTAGATTTAATCTGTTATAATTTGGCTCAATTTTCCTATTTGATGCAAAATTATTATCACACGCAACAAATTACAGATTATCAAGAATTTGTTGACATTGTGGCACGCCGTATTCAAATTGACGCTCAAAACAGACTCAATATCATCAAAAATTTGAATCATTTAAAAAATAGAACAAGAGATACACAACAAATTAAATTTTATGATGAAGAAATTAAAAAATTTTCTCTCGTCCCATATAATCTTTTTCAAGTTGCCAATAATAAAAGCTCCGCAAAACATTACATTAGATATCTCTTTCTATTAGAAAATTTCGAAATTGTTATTGCTGATCAAAAAACAACGGCTCGTCCTTATGATTCACTTGGAAAAACGGGATTATTAGGACCACAAAGCACTCTTTTTAAACAACTTTACACCCATTATAATGAAATCCATTCTGTTGGTCCATTCATGGACACATACGCCCCTTCAATCGGTGCCTGTCAAGATAGAGTTGAGGTTCTTTTAAGCCTTGCAAAACCAGATAAAAAAACATACCACCAAATTTGGATTAATGATCATTTGATGCTCAAAGCACAATTTAAAACAAACGAAAGTTTGAACGCATACCTTTATCAAAATGAGGACCTTATTCATGGGGTTTTACAGCTGATTGCTTATGCTGAATCGATTGAAAAAAAAGCCAAAGGACATCTCACACAATCATTTATCGACCAGGAAATTAAGATGTTGCGGATGGATCATTTAAAACGACAAGGAGAACATTTTCTTGAGCAATACAGCATCCTGACTGTGGAACTTTTAGGGCAACTGATTAAAAACTTAACAGCGCATAAAAAACAAGCTTTAACATCTTCTCTTTTTGATAGGGTTAACCACATTACTGGGCTTCAACAACCCTTTTCCCACGCAGATATCTCAAAAATGAAAATGTATTTAAATATTCGTGACAGTTTAGCCCACCCAAGCGAATATAATTTAAGACCACTTGGTAACAGTACACAATCAAAAAATACGCAAAATTTACTTGCCAATTTTGTTCAAGATATATCAAAATACTTATGCAATATTTTAAATATAAAGCCAAGCGATCTGAGTCATAAAATAAACGCCATTCCAAGAGATGACACTTATGATGTGAGAGGACTTATTTTATTAATGGATACACGCAAATCCTTTCGCGATCTGTGCATCAAACATGGCAACTTAAACCCGAAACAGCAAGATGTTTTTTTACACCTTGGATTTATTAACAGTGCAGAAAACGACATTCTAAAAGATGCTGTACAATTAAGAAACACTCTTTGCCATTCCAAAATTAATAGAGAAATCGCTAAAGAAGCTGAAAATATTGCCCTTAAATCAACCCATATTTTAAACAAAATCGCCTCTTGCGTTGATAAAAAATTTGGTGTTGGATTGCCTGAATACTTTAATCCGCAACGAGTTGTAAAAACAAGCACACTCGCCGATTTGCAAAAAGAATATTCCTTTATTAACACTGATTTTGAAACATGCCCTGATAAAGAGCTTTTTAAACTCGCTTTAAAAGAAAAAGAACTGGCAACTGGTGAAAAATTTTCTCCTAAATTACTGCGTGATTTATATCTTTTTGCCATCACCATGCATGCGACCTATTTTACGCATGATTTTGCAACACATTCCCCCTATGATGAGCAAGAGATTCTTCCTTATGTTCAAGAAGTTTACAACGAACTTCAAGCATTAAAAGGGGACACAACAGTTGCACCTAAAAACTTTATTTTTAAAGGGATTTTAAAAGCGTGGGTTAATGGCCATCCCATTCCCAAATTAAAAAATCAAAACACACGCGCATAAAAAAAGCCACACAATGTGACTTTTTTTTATAATTTAATGACGCAATATCTTATATTTTAAACATTTTGATTTGCTGGCATAATTTGAGCAATAACCTGATCATCGCTTGCTGATACGGATTGCCCTAACCGCAATGGGGCAAGACTGTCCCTATCCATCGCATCACTATATGCCATTTGCTTATTTGCATTTTGCGAAAGCGTTTGATTTTGCGTTTGTGAATTATTCTCAGCAGACGCATCTTTATAAATAGCCCCTTTAACCCGTTGATATTTAATATAAGATGCTTGAAAATCCTCGGTTAAAGAGGGGATATTTGCCCCTTTAATTTGTGATAAATTTTCATTACTCACACATCCCAACGTTACAACTTTTAACAAACGTTGACGTGCTGCCACAAATTCTTGAACCAAAGAATCAGCCTGCATACGATGTGAATCCACTTGTTGATTAAGCTTTTTAAAAGCGGTTTCTAATTGTTTTATTTCTTGTTCGATTGCTTTGGCACGTTTGCCAGAAGCTTTCTTTTTTTCAGCCTCTAATTTTTGATATTTTTCAATCATTTGATTACGTTCTGTTTGCACCACTTTAATTGAATCAATCATCGCTTTGGTATGGGCATCTAGACGAGCACTTGCTGATTGCAAAAGACCCAAATTATAATCTGTAAAATCAACTGACTTACCGCCAATTGTATGTTTTGCATCAAAATCATACCCTTTTTTTTGCATTAAAACAACATCATCGGGATAATAAATAGAGCTATGACGAATCACTTGAAACATATCAAATTTTTTGCCTGCTGGGGTATGTTTTTGTGCTTCTGCTTGCATTTTTCCAATAATATCAGAACAACCCAATCGCATCATATTATTGATGAACAAACATTCAGCCACATACTCATCTTGTACTATTTTTTTCTGACTTGTTGCATCTTTTTTCGCAAGAGCTTGTTGGTAGCGTTGCCCATTTTTTTGAAATGTTTCATTAAAATCCAACACCAATTTTGCAACCGCACTACGACGATTAGGTGGCAATTTTTTAATCTCAGCCACCATCACATCGCCAACAGCAGGAATTGCAACGCCTGTCACACTAAAAGATGAGAGTGGTTGATTTTTTGACGTTTTTGTTGCTTTTTTAGTTGTTTTTTTTGCCATTTAAAACCCCTTTCTCCTTGTATTCTTTCAAATGTTTTAACATATAAAAAATAGACCTGTCAAGAGGCTTTCATTATTGCAAAGAATAAACACCACCTTCTTTTTTTACAAAAGTTTCACAGCCCCACTTTTCCCAACAAATTAAAAAGGCATTTTCTTTCCATTCTACTTTGCCACAATCATTAGCGGACAAGCGACAATAAATTTGTTTATCCGATTGAACCAAAATATCTTGCCAATAAACGTGTTTTATGGTTAAAAAATCTGTTTCTTGAGAAGAATACTTCCCATTTTGTTTTTTCAAATAAAACTTTTTATTTTTCACATAAATAACCAACCCATCATTATTTTTCTCATAAGGGAGTATTAAGTTTTGATAATAAAGAAAAGAGTTTTTTTTATCCAAAAAAATCAAAAAATCATCTTGCCCAAAAATTTGAATCTTTTCATCAAAAAAAAGAGGCTGTTCAGGAATATATTTTTTTATATCCAGTGCTTTTGATGGATTAATCCGATATTTTAAAACCCGTTCATACACACCATGCGGAAAATAAGAAACAACTTGTTCATCTTTTAGCGTATAAAATAATGAAGATGCATATCCTGCCACACGAGGTGGTTCTAACCCAGCAATTATAAAAGTTTCGTACGGCAATTGTGGATTAACAAATTCCACATTTTCAAAACTGCTTTTTCTTGTCTGTCTATCAAATGAAGAAAATGAGGGATGTTGTTTATATAAAAAATAGGAATTTAAAAAATTTGCTTGTAATTTTTTTAAATAAGCTAATTCTGCGTGATAAATTTTATGACTAGCATTTAAATAAAACCCACCAAAAAACATAAAAACAGATTTTTTTGAAAAAAGATTTTGATAATATTGCTCGTCAAAATCCAACAATGAAAAAAGAGTTTCTTTTTGCTTTTTGGTCAAATTAGAGCGAATTTTATAAAAATTAATGTCCTGAAACTCAGCCTCTTTCATTTGTTGAAAAAAATTTTGATAAGCAGGCTCATTTTTCACATTTTCAATTCCAAAAAAATGATACGTTACAGGAAAAAGCTTATGAAATGAGTGTTTCGCATATTTCGGCAACTCATTTTTTTTACCTCCATAATAAAAATTTTCAAGCATCAAAGCGTCATTTTTTTCAATCATCATATTTTGAAAATAATTTGCATAAGTGAGTAATTCGCCCAACCCATCTTCATATAAATGAAGGTGTTTAATCCTATTTTTATCAATTTTTGGCAACAATACATCAAACAAATAGCGATAATTATTCATATTTGTATATACAACAATAGGTGCTTTTGGGTTTTGAGATAAAATTTTCAAAAGTTCACTCACAAATTTATGAGCACTCACAATGACGTATCTTTCTTTTGCCTCTATAGGGATTTCAATCGCATTTATTTTTTTTAAATCGAATAAGTCCGCCCGTTTTGTAAAACGATGAAATGCAAAAACTTTCAACTCATCTTCGGGTAACAAAACCATATCTATCATACCCAAAAAAGCTGGCATTGTTGCCAATCCCTCATAAAAAATGTGAATTGGTTTTTCTGTATATTTATTCTCATCAAAAAAAACAGCTTTTACATCTGTTGTAATAAAAACACTTAATAAAAACAAAAGAAAAAACTTAATATTTCTCATTATACTCAATCCATTATAAAAAAATAACTCTGAGAATAAAAAACGAGCGTTTAATTTTCCCATTTTTTATGTACTTTTTTAACATGCTCATATAAAAAAAACAATAAAAAATCATCTAGTTATTAAATTTTAAATAAAAAAATACTTTTTAAACCATTAAACGGTTGTTTGTTTTACAATATAATTTTAACGTTTAATATCAAAAAGAGGTTGTTTTTTTATTTTTATCGTTCTAATATTAAGAGAAGTTTCAACAAAGAAAGGTCGTAACATGTCCACAAAATTTTCATCTGAAAAAGGTTTCATTTTAACCATGGCTGGGGCAGCCATTGGTTTAGGTAACATTTGGCGTTTTCCATATCTTGTTTCAAATTACGGTGGGAGCCTTTTTATTGCACTCTACCTCATTGCCCTTATCAGTATTGGATATTTCCTTTTACTGTCAGAATTATCTTTAGGGAAGACAAGTGAGGATGCCTTATTTGATGCCCCATTAAAAATTGCCACGCAAGAGATGAGTCCTCATCCCAAAATGTGGGAAAAATTGGTTAAATACTTTTCGCTTTCATCAGCCTTTTTAATGAATATTGTATATACCATTGTCATCGGATGGGTTTTATTTTTCTTTGTGCAAAACTTTCTATATCTCGGCAATGTAACATCAACCGCGGTTACATCACAAACCTTTAGCATGCTCACATCTAAATATGAACTTCAAATTTTTTGGAGTTTTGTCAGCTTAATGGTTGTTGCATTTTTTATCTGTCGAGACTCCATCAAATGGCTTGAAAAGTTGTCATCACTTTTCATTCCAGCACTGATGTTTATTTTGATTTATTTAATTCTTTGGACATTAACACAAAATAAGGCAATGGAAGGCTTATTATCTGTTTTTAAAGCTGATTTTAAAGCCATTGGGTTTTCATCTACGGGGATTGATTTACCACGCTTTTTTGAAGCACTTTGTGCTGTTGTTGGGCAAGTAATTTATTCTCTTTCAATTGGGATGGGGGTTGCCTATATTTACGGTTCATATGTTTCTAAAAAAGTTAATCTCATTTCATCTGTAAAATATGTTGTTGCATTAGATACGCTTTGTTCTGTTTTAGCAACGATATTCATCCTATCACTTTCAAGTGCGTACAACATCCCAAAAGATGCAGGTATTAATCTAACATTTGTAACACTCCCCATTGCGTTTGAACAGATGTTTGCAGGGTCGTTTTTAATGTTTTTATTCTATGGCATATGCTTTTTAGCCGCATTAACAACATTTATTTCACTCTATGAACCTATTGTAACGCATGTACAAAAAAGGCTCTCGCTACCAAGGAACGGTGCTTTTGCCATCACAGCATCTATTAATTTTGCTTTTGTGATGATTGTGTTGCTTTCTTGTACCGAACACAGCCCGCTCAATCTTTTTAATAAGACTTTGTTTAATTTTACATCCTCACTCACAGATTTGATTTTATTAATTTCTGTGTTAGTACTTTCATTGTTTACAGGCTGGGTCGCATTTGGGAGCGTTTATCAATCATTAAAACAGCAATTTGATAGAGAATTAAACCCATTTGCAACACGCTATATGCAAACAGTTCTTAAATTTATTGCCCCTATTCTATTGATTATTTTAATCATATCATCACTTTATCATTTATAGGTGTAATGGATATAAAAAAAGCAAGCTTTCAATGCTTGCTTTTTTTATTGGGCAAGAAAAGTTTCACATTTTTTGCCGAACACGTTTATTATTTTTAATTGTATATGGCACATACGAACAAGTGTTGTCAGCGATAAAAACAGGTTCTTCTTTGACCACTTTTAAATCGATAACAGCGATATTTTTTTGTTTTTGAAGTTTAGGTAGCAATAAAGACATTATCTCTTTATAATCCCGTTTTTGAGCGTGTAAAAAGGCCTCTTGCACACCATCAGCACCCGCATTTAACAACAACTCAACCATTGGAAGATATCTCTCTGTCACAGCTAACACCAATGGGCTAGGAACAAATGTGTTTAAAACCCCTATCTGTGATTGATGGATATCAACACCTTTTTGAATTAAAAGTTTTGCTTTTTTAATCCCATCAGATTTATCCCGTGCCATAATCGCATAATGAAGGGCTGTATGACCATAAAATGAGATTGCATCCACATCAGCATCAGCTGACAAAATTGCCTCTACCGTCTTTGCATTTGCATATTTGGTTGCAACCATAAGCGGGGTTAAGCCATGTTCAGAATCTTTCACATTCACATTTGCCCCTTTTTGCACCAAATAAGGGATAAGCCTAGCTTGCCCATAATAGGATGCCCACCAAAGAGGTGTTCTATCCTTATCATCTTTTGAATTAAGGTATGCCCCAGCATTTACCAACAAATCCACAATTTCAAATTGTCCGTTTTTCATTGCTTTCATCAATGGGGTATATCCCCCTTTTGAGGGTGCATTTAAATCCGCCCCATAAGCAATCAAATTTTTAACCGCTTGGGTATGATTGCAATCCACCGCCACATGCAAAGGGGTTGAATTTAACCCATCCATTAAAATTTGATTAACTCTAGCCCCTTTTTTAAGCAATGGTTCGATATCTTCACCCGATGTTAATTTATATAACATCCCCGATTGATATAAATGTCCCGCCACTGTCATAATGTCCCCTTTTCTATCGTGGAAAAGGGGACATAGTATATAAAATCGGATTCACTGTCAATACGAAAAAGACAATTTTAAAAAACTATTTTATAACCAATTGGAAAGATTCAAAGATTTTATACTACAGGAACAATTATTTTCTGCATCTTTTTAAACCCAGCTTCATTAAATTCTTTTCCATCTGTTGTGCTTTTGGCATTTTGTTTCAAAATGCTTGTGGCATCTCCTAATCGAACCCGTTCTTCAACAGTTGATATGTTTTTAAAATATTCTGAATATTTATCTCGCTCAACCGCACCAGAAACCAAATCCATCAACAATTGACGATGATCAAAACCAAAGGGGCTCCCACCTGACTCCAATGCTGCCCGCTCCAATTTGGTAAGGATGATTTTCGCATTTGTTTCGCGTTGTTTCTTATCCGTATAACCATTAGCTTCTAATATCTTTTCAATATTTGATAGAGCTATTTCCACTGCTTTTTTATTCTTTTCCTTTTGGCCTTTAAATTGTCTAACACGGCTTTTTTGACCTGCCAACTGTTCCCAACGGGTTCTATGCTCTGTTTCAGCACGTTCTTTATACGCATCACTATAAGTGCGTATATCTGATGATTGAGATGACGTTTCCTGTTTTTGTGCTGGGTTTTCAGGTGCCTCAGACTGTTGTGCTGAAGAAAGGCGTGCCATCAAACCGTTTGCCTCTGTTTTATTTTTCTTATCAACAAGGGTTTCTTCTGTACGGTATCCTGCGGTTATCCCTTTTTTAGGGTTATAACTCATACGGCGATCCGTCCCCTTATCTTTTGGTTTTTTAAGGGCATAACCCGAAAATGAAACCGCATCTTCAATGTTGTTTAATGGAGCAACGTACTTTTCAGTATCAGCCACATCTGTCGTTGCCAAATCATGCAAAATGGTGCGATGAGTCATCCCTTTATACTTGTCACCTTGTGGGATGAGAAGCCCTGTCACCGTTTGTGATTTTTGACCATCAATCTTGACCCGCTCATCTGGGTGATAGAGCAAGTTTGCCCGCACCAACTTACCCAGCATAATTTGTGCTTGAAGTTCGGCCCGATCTGTGGGATAACCTTGTGCTTCATAAATCTTTTTCAAATTAGCTTTTGCCTTATCACGCATTTTACTGTTCATCTTACCAGAGGTATTATCTTTATTCCGCAACGCCTCAATCCTTAAACGTAAAGGAGGACTTTTCTCTGGATCATCATAGTATGTGGCTAAAGTCGCCTCATACTTTTTTGCCTCCTCTGAAACACGCTTTGTTTCTGCATCTAAATTTTTTGAAGCATCGGTATAAGAACGAACCGTTGTTTTTTGATAACGTGAAAGCGTCCTTTCTTTTTTAGAAAACGCCTGATGCAATTCACTAAGTTTTTTTAGTTCCTCTTGATGAGCATTTGCATCACCCTCTTTCTTTTGTAGGGCGGTTTGTTCCTCTTGTCCTTGTTCAATAACCAAATCATGTGCGGTCATGTCCTCTTTATTTTTAAGAGTTAAATCAACATCTTCGCAAGCCATTAGGGTTTCTGCAATTTCTTTTTGCCCAGTTGCAATCCCAACATGTAATGAGGTATTTCCATTGCCATCTGCTTTATTCACGTCTGCCCCATTTGCTAATAATATTTCAACAACCTCTTTTTTACCATTAAATGTAGCCATATGCAAAGGGGATGAACCATGAGAATTTGTCATATTTAGGGTCGTTTTTCCCTGATTGGTTGCAAGAATTTGTTCAACAGTCTCCTTATCCCCTGCAAAAGCAGCGACATGCAAAACGGTATTATTCTTTCTTTTTCTGTCTGGTCCACCATATTGATACTCAAATTCAAGTGTCGCCAACTCTCGGTGTTGTGTTAATAACTCGCGAACCTTATCCCACTTAGCATCATTCACTGCAGTTTTAAAAGCTGCTTCTCGGGCAGTTTTTTCTTGTTCTAAACGTTGTCGTTTGCTTTGTTCTGTATCATATGCTTTTGCATCGTCCGACGTTTTCCACTTGTTATACTGCGTTAAAAGAGGATCATTTAAGCTGATTTTTTTATTCTCAGCCCGTTGCTCTAACATATATATGATGGGGAAGTATTTTTGTTTATCATCTTTTGATTTCGCACTTTCACATTGGGAACAAGCTAAACTCAATGGAGTAGTCCCATTCTTATCAGCTATATTCACATCAGCCCCTTTTTCTAACAGGGTTTTCACCACCGCTGTATGCCCATTCCGAGCCGCCCAATGCAACGGTGTCGAGCCATCTTTGTCAGCTTTATTCACATCAGCCCCACTTGCTAACAGGGTTTTCACCACCGCTGAGTGACCTTCCCGAGCCGCCGAATGCAATGGTGTCCAGCCATCATTATTCACCTCTGCCCCATTTGCTAACAGGGTTTCCACCACCGCTGAGTGACCATTCCGAGCCGCCCAATGCAACGGTGTCCAGCCATATTTATCAGCTTTATCCACCTCTGCCTTATTTTCTAACAGGGTTTCCACCACCGCTGTATGCCCATTATAAGCCGCCGAATGCAACGGTGTAAAGCCATCATCAGTAGCTTTATTCACATCAACCTTAGGCAACTTATTCCCTTCAGTATCACGTGTTAGCAATGCCTTTACGACCTCTGTATGACCTCCCGAAGCAGCCCAATACAATGGGGTTCTACCACCCTTTACACCAAAATTCACATTCAGGTACTTATCCTTTTCTAGTATTTTTTTAACTTCTTCAGCATTTCCTTCTGTACAAGCTGCAACTAACGGTTTAACACGTTCACCATCATCAATCGTTGAGCTTAAATGTGATACAGTGTAACCCAAATCCTGGCCTCGTACTTTTCTATCATAATTTGAGGGGTCATCCTTTTCTCCCAACTTGGTTGATGGCTGAACTGCGTCAGGCGTTCTCATGGCATAAAGGAGCAAATCAACCGCACAGGCATATTCATCTTTATCAACAAACTCTGGCATATTATTTTTTATTACAGCGTGAATTTGTTTCTGTTGTTCAACCGTCAAATCAAACCAATTTGTCACACCATCTCGCGACTCAAAAGCTTTCATAGCCGCATAATCTTTAATATGAAAATTCCATGCGCCTTTTTCTCCCGCTATACCGATGTCAACTCCTCTGCTTTTCAAATCAGTCAATATTGTATCCAAAAAACCATTCACGATGTTATAATTGTCCGAAATCGACATTTTCCCCTCCAAAAATTATAAAAAAACATCATCCCCACACAAAAAAAGGAATATTTATTTCTTCATAGCATACATATATGCTTATCACAAGGTTTTTTTTACAAAAATTAAAGAAATTTAGAGCAATTTATGCTGGGCAAATTTCACTCCCGTCCATGATCAAAACCAATATTCTTTTTATTCACACTTTGGGTACTGAGCCGTTTAGGATATACCCCATCTGCTAACAAGGCAACCATATCATTTTGACCACGACTATTGGCAAAATTAAGTGCCGTTTCCTTGCCGCCTGCCCCAGCTTGCAACAAAATTTTAAGTGCAGGCAAATTACGGTGCAAAACCGCTAAAAGCAAAGGCTTTAAGGCATAAACACGTTCACCACCCATAGGTTCATTTTGAATATCGGCTCCCGCCTCAACCAATTTTTTAACAATCTTAGCATCTCGTGAAAAACCAACAATCGCATATGATAAAGCTGTTTGCCCATAAGGTGAAACTTTATTTACATCAGCCCCAGCCCTAATCAATGCCGACACCACAGGCAAATGACCATATTCAGAGGCAATCATAAGGGACGTTTTACCATCTTTTTTTTCACACAAATCCAGCTCTGCCCCCGCCTTGGCAAGCATTTTAACAACTTCAACCTGCCCATTGCTTGCAGCTAGCCAAAGAGCGGTTTGCCCTTTTTTATTGACCAAATCAATCTCAGCCCCCGACGCAATTAACGCCTTCACCCCCTGTGTACACCCAAGCATTGATGCACTCATTAACGGACTATATCCATGAATAGAGATTTGATTTAAATCAGCCTTATGCTTAACAAGCTCTTGAATCGTTTGAAAAACACGAACCCTTAAGGCCGCCTGCAATAAGGCAGGATTCAACAACTCACCCATCATATCACCAGAACAATCAAAAAACATACCTTTATTTAATAAGGTACTATCCTCAACACCACGCAATACAGCATATTCATCACGGTTCATAAAAATCGCTCCCTTTTAAACTCAAGGGCTATTCATAACATATTTTTATATCGCTGTCAAATTGATAAAAGAAAAAGAATATAATTAAAAAAGAACCAGATAACCTGATGCTCTTTAATCTTTAACACAAAATCCAATTACCTTTTTATTTCAATTTTTTGTTAATTTCGTATGTGTCATTTGAAATTTGTTTTGCAATATCTTCCAGTGCATTTTTGACATTCTCGATTGTGATTTTTCTGCTTATTTTAGGAACATTATACCCCCAGTAGGCTGCAGCCCACTCTGTATCAGATTGAACCGAGGTATATCGTTTGACAAGCTCTTTTTTGCTATTTAAAATTTCAACTGAAATCTTCATTTCATCTTCATCTACGCCAAATGGGAAACCTAGCAGATTGAGTGTTCCTAAAGAAATAATACTGAGCGAAGCAGTTGCAATATTTTCATAGCGGTCAATCGCATTCCGATACCCAATATTCAACACCATATAACCTTTTTTCTCACCATATGGATTTGTTACTTTATTTTTCACAAAATCATCAAAAAGCGTCATTGTATCTTGCATTCTGGGATCTCTAAAAGAAGTCCCCGCCATAGCGGAGGCTTGAACCCACCCATTACGGCCAGCTGCCCCCATATTATTTGCATTTGCCACAAATCCGCCTAATGAAAACACATTTTCTAAATTTGTGGTATCAATAACAGCTTCAAGTGCAGGTAATTTTGTTTGATTGTTCACATCTAAAATATAATCTTGATGAGTAATGTTCTTACAATTTGTTAGAAAAAACAATGTAGAGAGTAATAAAATTTTTTTCATTTCAACTTCCTTTCAATTAAAAACAAATACCACCTTGATGAGAGGTGGCAGGAAGTTAGAACCTATTGATGGAATAGTGTAGTATATTAGTTATATAAACCTATTCTACTACCTTCCTGCCTAAGCAAAAAGGTAGTTTTCCGTCTGTTAAAACAGACAACCATCCAGAGGGTTCTAAACCTCATATTAGGAATCACCTAATACGTTTTTATTATTTCACATATGCAAAAAAATGTCAAACAGAAACAGCCTATTTTTTCATCATTTTGCATCAATCGTGCAAATATGCACCACCAAATACACACATCCCCGTCCCGCCAGTACTCCTCCCTCTCTCCTTGACGCACCCAGTACCACAAACACCACACCTCTCGCCCCGTGCAACTCCGCCTCACTTCACCACCCGACATCACCTCGACCACTCATCACCTACCCCACAAACACCGCACCTCTCGCCCCGCCTACACCGCCACAAACGCCACCCCAACCAAAAACAACATGCGACTCCAACAAAAAAACCCGCTCTAAAAAGAACGGGTTTTTTCTGTTTAAGTTTGAAATAGCGATTATTCAGCTGTTTCTTCTTTAACTGTTTTCTTTGTTGTTTTTTTAGCTTTTGGGGCTTTTTCTTCTTTTTCAGCCTTTTCAGCTTTTGCTGCTTTTGGAGCTTTAGCTGGTTTTTCAGCTTTTTCTTCTGTAGCAACTTCAACAACTTGACCAGAATCTTTACCTTTAGCTGTTACATCTCTGTCAACGAGTTCAATAATACCCATTGGAGCACAATCCCCAAAGCGGAAACCTGCTTTTAAAACACGAACATAACCACCTGGACGAGATTGATAACGAGGAGCCAAAACAGTCAACAATTTTTCCGTCATTGCTTCATCACGCAAGAAAGAAATCAATTGACGACGAACATGCAATGTATTTGTCTTTCCTTTTGTGATTAATTTTTCAATAATTGGACGCAATTCTTTTGCTTTTGGCAATGTTGTTTTAATTTGTTCATGTTTAATTAATGAAACAGCCATATTTGCAAACATTGAACGGCGATGAGCTGCTTTTTTATTCAATGTTCTTTTTTTAAATCCGTGACGCATTTTTCATTCCTTTCTTTCATCACAAAGCCTTGACGCGCAAAGCTGATAATACATACTAACCATCCACACCTCCAACGCTGGCAATGTAAAGGTTAGACGCCAGAAACAACTCTGGCGATTTTTCTAACCAAAATTAGTTGTCTGTATCAACTGTTGCTGATAAGACTTCCAAATCTTCTGGTGGCCAACCTTCAACTTGCATACCTAAATGCAAATCCATTTCAGCCAATAACTCTTTAATTTCATTGAGTGATTTACGACCAAAGTTTGGTGTTCTGAGCATTTCAGACTCTGTTTTTTGGACCAAATCACCAATGTAAATAATGTTGTCATTCTTCAAGCAGTTAGCAGAACGAACGGACAATTCAAGTTCATCCACTTTTAAGAGCAAGTTTTTGTTGAATGGCAACTCAGCAATCTTATCTTCGATTGTTGTTTCTTCTGGTTCTTCAAAGTTGATGAATGATTTGAGTTGTTCTTGCATAATGCGTGCTGCTAATGCAACCGCATCTTCTGGAGAAACAACACCATTTGTTTCAACTGTTAAATAAAGTTTATCATAGTCAGTTTGTTGACCAACACGAGCATTTACAACTTTGTAAACAACTGATTTAACAGGAGAATAAATCGAATCAATTGGAATTAATCCAATTGGACAATCTTCTGGTCTGTTTTGTGAAGCAACAACATAACCCTTACCTGTTGAAACCATCATTTCAATATTGATTGAAGCACCTGCATCTAATGTACAGATAACAGCTTCAGGATTCATAATTTCAACACTTTGATTTGTTGTGATTTGCCCTGCTGTAACAACAGCTGGACCAGTTGCATTCAAATAAATGCGTTGTGGTGCATCAGAGTCAACCTTTAAAGCCAACCCTTTGATGTTCAAGATAATTTCTGTCACATCTTCACGAACACCTGGAATTGATGAAAACTCATGCAAAACGCCATCAATTTTAATCGCATTAACAGCACCACCTTGCAAAGATGAGAGCAAAATACGACGCAAAGCGTTCCCAAGTGTTGTACCAAACCCGCGTTCTAAAGGTTCAACCACCATCGTTGCCTTAAACCCTGGAACAATTGTGTCCACAGAAAGGTTAGATGGTTTAATCAAATCTTGCCAGTTTTTTTGTATCATAATAAGGTTCCCTTTACAAAAAGTGTTTAAAAGAGCAAGTTGTTTGCTCTTTTTATTAAAACAAATTAAACTCTGCGACGTTTACGTGCACGGCACCCATTATGTGGGATTGAGGTAATATCCTTAATAGATGTGATAACCAAACCAACAGCTTGAAAAGCACGGAGAGCTGATTCACGACCAGAACCTGGACCTGTGACCAATACATCAATTGTTTTCAAACCGTGTTCAACAGCTTTGCGTGCTGCATCATCAGCAGCCATTTGTGCTGCATATGGTGTTGATTTTCTTGAGCCTTTAAAACCTTTTAAACCAGCAGATGACCAAGAAATTGTGTTTCCTTGTGTATCTGTGATTGTAACCATTGTGTTATTAAATGTAGAATTCACATGAGCAACGCCCACAGAGATATTCTTTTTATCGCGATTTTTTGTCCGCGTTGCGACTTTCTTTTCAGCCATAAAATATCCTTTCTATACTATTTTGTTACTTTCTTCTTACCTGCAATGGCAACTGCTTTACCTTTGCGAGTACGAGCGTTCGTATGAGTGCGTTGTCCACGGACTGGCAACCCTTTACGATGACGCAAACCACGATAACAACCTAAATCCATCAATCTCTTGATGTTTAAGGATACTTCACGACGTAAGTCACCTTCAACGCGATAATTGTTGTCAATTAATTCGCGAATTTTTAATGTTTCTTCATCTGTTAATTCATTCACACGTTTATGTGAATCAATATTAAGTGTGCTGCAAATTTCTTCAGCCTTTTTCCGACCAATACCATAAATATATGTTAAACCAATAACAACAATTTTTGAGGTCGGTATATTTACACCAGCAATACGTGCCAAGGTACTTTCTCCATTAACCTAATAAAAAATAATAACTATTTCATCTAATCACTATGACTAGACACTTAAACGAGTGGGAATTATACAGCATTTATCGTTCAATGTCAAGCCTTAAATCAATAGCCTACTATTTTTCTTATTTTTTCACTAACAACGTCAATGGGTCCCGTCCCATCAACGCACACTAAGAGCCCCTTTTGTTCGTAGTAAGGTATAACTGGAGCCGTTACAGAGCGGAACGTCCGGAGTCTAGATACAACCGTTTCATAGGTATCGTCAGCCCGCCTTGTAAATTCTTTACAACCACATTCATCGCATATTCCAAATGATGTGGTCTGTTTAAACTTTTCATGATAGAGCGTTCCACAATTTGCACATTGAAAACGACCAATAATCCGATCAATGACATAATCATCTGGAACTTGCAACAACAAGACCAAATCAACGCCCATATTATAATCTCTATATTTTCGTGAGGCTAAATCCTTATCCAACACCTTTGCTTGTGGCAACTCTCTTGGAAAGCCATCTAAAATATAGCCCGCTGCGTTTTCTGGTTTTAGCAACTCATTTTCCATCAAACGAACAGCCAATTTATTAGGAACCATATTCCCTTTATCTATTAATCTCTTAACTTCTTGAGCCTCTTTAGAAGTCCCTTTTGCAACACCTCTTAAAATATCGCCCATCGAAAACGCATTAATCCCAAGCTTTTCGGCTAAAATAGCACTTTGCGTTCCTTTTCCGCTCCCTGGAGCACCCATCATCACGATATGTCTTTTTAATGGTGTTTGCATTTTGTCCCCCTAAATATTATAAACGACCTTTTAATTTTGCTTTCTTAATCAATCCTTCATAGCGATGTGCAATGAGATGTGATTGAATTTGTGAAACTGTTTCCATAATTACAGAAACAACGATTAAAAGCGTTGTTCCACCTAATACAAATGGAATCCCCACTTTTGAAATCAAAAATTCAGGCAATACACAAAGTATCGTCAAATAAACAGCACCTAATAATGTTAAACGTGTAATCACATAATCTAAATATTCAGCAGTATTTTTCCCTGGACGAATCCCAGCTACAAAACCACCTTGTTTTTTCAAATTTTCAGCTGTTTCCATTGGATTTGATTGAATCCCTGTATAAAAGAATGTAAAGAAAAACACCAATGCTGCAAATGTCAATAAATATAACCAATTACCATGGCTTAAAGCAACAGCTAATGTATTGACAAAATCAGATGTTGAGTCTTTTGATGAAAATTGCACAATCGCAACAGGAATTGCCAAAATAGCACTTGCAAAAATTGGAGGCATTACCCCTGTTGGGTTAATTTTTAATGGTAAATGTGAATTTGCCCCTTGCATCATACGGTTACCCATTTGACGTTTTGGATATTGAATTGGGATTCTGCGTTGAGCCCTTTCAATAAAGACGACAATATAAATAATCGCAAATGTCATGACCATCAAAAAGAGTAAAAGTGGCGTTGACAAGGAACCAACTCTGTTTTCTTCAAAAACACGAACCAAAGCTTCTGGGATACCAGCAACGATACCTGTCATAATAATTAAAGAGGCGCCATTTCCCACGCCCCGAGCAGTAATTTGCTCTCCAAGCCATACAACAAACATTGTCCCACCAAGCAATGAAACAACTGTGGACAATTCAAACATGAAATGTGACGGCATAATAACCGCATTCGCACTTTCAAGCGCACGAGCCATAAAAAACGCTTGAACAACTGTAATTAAAACCGTTAAATAACGTGTATATTGATTGATTTTTCTAAAACCTGATTCCCCTTCTTTTTTAAGTGCCATTAATGAAGGAATCACACTCGCAGCTAACTGAACAATAATCGATGCCGAGATATATGGCATAATGTTCAATGCTAAAATTGACATACGGGATAATGCACCCCCCGTAAAGGCGTTAAACATCCCCAGAAGACCCCCACTATTTTCAGAGAAAAACTCTGTTAAAACAGTGGGGTTAATTCCTGGAAATGGAATATATGTGCCCAAACGAAACACAATTAAAGCAAACAAGGTGAACAACAATCGCTTTTGTAGATCTTTTGCTTTCGAAAAAGCCGAAAAATCCATATTTGATGCTAATTTATCAGACATTGACGCCATTGTTGTTCTCTCCTTATTTTTTTATTATGCTTTTTTTGTTTTCTTTGGTGCTGTTTTTGGTTCTTTTTTAGAAGTCTTTTGACCTTTAACAAGAACTGTTTCTTTTTTTGGTTCTAAGATTAATTGACCGCCTGCTTTTTCAACAGCTGCTTGAGCTGCTTTTGAAGCACCAGCAACACGAAGTGTCACTTTGCTTGTCAATTCACCTGTTGCCAATAAGCGGATACCATCTTTCATACGTTTAATCAAGCCAGCTTCCATTAATGTTACACCGTTGATTTCTTGATCAGCTGATAAGATAGATGCATCAATTGCTTTTTGGATTGTTCCCAAATTGATTTCAGCGAAGCTTAAACGAAGTGGGTTGTTAAATCCACGACGTGGTAAGCGACGGAAGATTGGCATTTGACCACCTTCAAATCCTTTAATAGAAACACCAGTTCTCGATTTTTGACCTTTGAACCCGCGTCCACCAGTGCGGCCCTTTCCAGAGCCGACACCGCGTGAAACACGCATTGACTCTTTACGAGCCCCTTTGTTATCACGAATTTGATTTAATTTCATAGCATTCTTCCTTATTCTGCATCTTTAACGATTGCACCGTCACGACGGCTAACAATATCTCCAACTTTTTTACCACGTTTTGCAGCAACTGTTCTTGGAGAATATAAAGATGTTAAAGCATTAAATGTTGCACGAACCATGTTGTGTGGATTTGAAGAACCTGTGCATTTTGCGACAACGTCTTGAATACCCATTACTTCAAAAATAGCACGCATTGGACCACCAGCGATGATACCTGTACCAGCAGGAGCTGTTCTAAGTGTCACATGGCCAGCACCAAATGTACCTAATACGTCATGGTGTAATGTGCGACCTTCTCTTAAAGGAACACGAATTAAATTACGGCGAGCACGTTCCGTAGCTTTTTTAATTGCATCAGGAACTTCTTTCGCTTTTGCGTGAGCAAAACCTAAACGGCCTTTTTGATCCCCAACAACAACCAAAGCTGCAAAAGCAAATCTTTTACCACCTTTAACTGTTTTGGAAACACGATTCACGTGAATTACACGATCTGTGAATTCATCAGCGGCTCTTTCCACTTTAACGTCAGCATCACGTTCTTTGCGAGGACGACGTTTCTTTTCTTGAATTTCATTTTCTGCCATTGTTTTCTCCTAAAAAGATAATCCAGCTTCACGAGCTGCTTCTGCAACCGCTTTAACTCGGCCATGATATAAGTAACCGCTACGATCAAAAACAACTTCTTTGAGGCCTGCTTGAATAGCTCTTTCAGCAACGAGTTTGCCAACAGCTGCAGCACCTGCAACAGTTGAACCTTTTGCTGTGATTTCTTTATCTTTTGAAGATGCTGAAACCAATGTGATACCTTTTTTATCGTCAATGATTTGAGCATAAATGTTCTTTTCTGAACGATAGACTGATAATCTTAAACGATCACCAGCATTTTGTTTCAAACCCCAACGGATACGTGCTTTACGACGGTCATGTTTAGTAATTTGTTTCATTTTTCTATCCCTTATTTCTTCTTACCGACTTTACGCAAAATGGTTTCTTCTTCATATTTAACCCCTTTGCCTTTGTACGGTTCTGGTGAACGATAGGAACGGATTTCAGATGCAACTTGTCCAACCAATTGCTTATCTGCACTTGTCAATTCAATGACAGTTGGTTGTGGAGTAGCGCATTGAACGCCTTTTGGTAATTCATAATCGATATCATGGCTGTAACCCAATGACAATTTAACTTTGTTACCTTGTGCTTGAGCTTTATAACCAACACCGATTAATTCCAATTTGCGTTTAAAGCCTTCTGAAACGCCCAACACCATATTTTGAATGTTAGCACGCATTGTTCCCCAAAGCATACGATGTTCTTTTGAATCTGAAAGTGGACGAACAACGATTTCGTCATTTTCTTGAACAACGCTAACGCCATAGGGCAGATGAGCTTTCAATTCACCTAATTTACCTTTAATAACAATTTCTTCGGCAGAAATTGTAGCTGTAACACCAGCTGGCATTTTAACAGGATGTTTACCAATACGAGACATTGTTTTTTCCTCCTAAAATACTTTACACAAAACTTCGCCACCTAAATTAGCTTGGCGAGCTTCATGATCAGACATAACGCCTGATGGTGTTGATAATACATAGATACCGAGACCATTATAGAATCTTGGTAAATCTTTTACTTTTGAATAAACACGACGTCCTGGTGTTGAAACACGTTGGATTTCTTTAATAACAGGTTTATCTTCAAAGTACTTTAATTCAATTTTGAATTCGCTGACTCCTGGACGGACATCAATGCGTTCAAAACCACGAATGTAACCTTCTCTTTTCAAAACTTCTAAAACGTTTGCACGTAATTTTGAAGCAGGAGCTGTTACAAAACTTTTATGAGCAAGCCCACCATTTCTAATGCGTGTGAGCATATCACCCAATGGATCTGTCATAGACATGTTGCGTCCTCCTTACCAACTTGACTTTGTCATACCAGGGATTTGACCTTCGTTGGCCAATTTTCTTAACTGGATACGACTCATTTCTAATTTACGATAGTTACCATGTGAACGACCTGTTAATTTACAGCGTCTGTGAACTCTTGTTTGAGAAGAGTTTCTTGGCAACTTGGCTAATTTGATACCTGCTTCCCAGCGTTGTTCTGGAGTAGCATTAGGATCTGCAACAATTGCCTTTAACTCAGCACGTTTATTGGCGTATTTTTTCACCAATTTTTCACGTTTTAAGTTTCTATTAATTAAACATTTTTTTGACATGTTCTCATTCCTTATTTCATAAATGGCATACCAAAACCTGCTAAGAGAGCTTTTGCTTCTTCATCAGTTTTAGCTGTTGTTGCAATACAAATGTCCATACCGCGAATCTTGTCAACTGTATCATAGTTGATTTCAAGAAAGACTATTTGTTCTTTCAAACCAAAAGCATAGTTGCCATGGCCGTCAAAACTTTTGCTTGGAACACCTCTAAAGTCACGAACACGTGGAAGAGCCATTGTGATTAAACGATCTAAAAATTCATACATTTTATCACGGCGTAAAGTTACTTTACAACCAATTGGCATACCTTCACGAAGTTTGAATGTGGCAATAGACTTTTTGGAATGAGTCAAAACTGGTTTTTGACCAGCAATGGCTTCCATGTCTTTTAAAGCACCTTCTAATGCTTTACGATCTTCTGTTGCTTCACCAACGCCCATGTTTAAGACGATTTTATCTAAACGTGGGAGTTCCATCTTGTTTTTATAGCCAAATTTGGCTAACAAAGCGGGAGCAATTTCTTCATCATATTTCTTTTTTAATCTTGCTGTCATGATGTATTCCCTTATTTACTGATTACTTCGCCTGAACGTTTTGCAACGCGGACTTTTTGACCGTTTTCAACTTTAAAACCAACACGTGTTGCTTTGCCAGATTTTGGATCAATTAAAGCAACGTTTGAAACGTGGATAGGAGCTTCTTTTGAAACAATCCCACCAGCTGATTCTTGAGTTGGTTTTGTGTGACGTTTAACTAAATTGATGCCTTGAACAACAACTTTGTTTTCTTTTGGCATAGATTTAATCACTTCACCTGTTTTACCTTTATCACGGCCAGTAATCACGATTACTTGATCACCTTTTTTAATTTTCATAGCCATCTTATAATACCTCCGGAGCTAAAGACATAATTTTGGTATAGTTTTTAGCACGTAATTCACGTGTGACTGGGCCAAAGATACGTGTACCGATTGGTTCACCGTCTTTGTTAACCAACACAACTGCGTTTGAATCAAAGCGAATGGCTGTACCATCTTGTCTATGAATTTCTTTTGATGTTCTAACGATTAAAGCGCGTTGAACATCACCTTTCTTGACTTTCCCACGTGGTTTTGCCTTTTTGACGGAAACAATAATCACATCTCCGACTGAAGCAACCTTACGTTTTGAGCCACCAATAACTTTAATACATTGAACTTTCAATGCACCTGAGTTATCAGCAACATCAAGGTTTGTTTCTACTTGAATCATTGGTATTTCCTTCCTTAGTTAGAATCCAATTATTTACTTTCTTCCGACACAACTACCCAAGTTTTTGTCTTGGAAATTGGGCGGCTCTCAATAATTTGTACAACGTCACCGACTTTGCACAAATTGTTTTCATCATGTGCAGTATATTTTTTACTGCGTTTGATGTATTTTTTATAAACAGGGTGCATAACACGACGTTCAACACGAACAACGACGGATTTATCCATCTTATCGCTGACAACAACACCTTGTAAAATTCTTTTAGGCATTCTTATTTCTCCTTATGCACTTTCTTTGCTGTTCTTTTTTTGAGCAGCTGCTGTTTTAATTCTTGCAATCTCACGACGTACCTGGCGACGGCGTGCGGTGTTCTTTAAAACACCGCCCGCTTGCTGGAATCGTAAGTTTAAGGCTTCTTTTTTCAACTGAACTTCTAATTCAGCTAATTCGCTTTCGCTTTTTGCCACTAAATCTTCAAATTTTTCCATAAGTTATACCTCTTCATCTGCTGTTCTGACAATGAAACGTGTTTTGATTGGAAGTTTCATAGCTGCCAATCTGAACGCTTCACGTGCGATTTCTTCTGAAACGCCGTCAGCTTCAAACATAATACGACCTGGTTTTACACGAGCTACCCAGTATTCTGGTGAACCCTTACCTTTACCTTGACGAACTTCAGGTGGTTTTTTAGAAACAGGAACATCTGGGAAAATACGAATCCACAGACGACCTTGTCTTTTCATTGCACGAGAAATAGCACGACGTGCAGCTTCGATTTGACGAGCTGTAATACGTTCTGGTTCTAATGCTTTTAAACCGAAGGCTCCGAAGTCTAATGTCGTAGCTGATTTAGCGTCGCCATGAATGCGACCCTTAAATGCTTTACGAAATTTTGTTTTCTTTGGACTTAACATTTTCTTGTTCCTTCAATTAACGTTGTTCTGACAAGTGTTTGTCTTGAGCCATTGGATCATGAGCCAAGATATCACCTTTATAAATCCAGACTTTAATACCACATGTACCATAAGCTGTGTGAGCTGTTGATACACCATAATCAACGTCTGCACGAAGTGTATGCAAAGGAACACGTCCTTCACGATACCATTCTGTACGAGCAATTTCAGCACCGCCTAAACGTCCACCACAGTTGATACGAATACCTTCTGCACCTTGGCGTAAAGCAGCTTGAACAGCACGTTTCATTGCACGACGGAATGAAATACGTTTTTCAAGTTGTTGTGCAATATTGTCTGCAACGAGTTTAGCGTTGATTTCTGGTTTACGAACTTCAACAATATTAACGCTAACATCGTTGTTTTGTGACATTGATGTCAACTCTTTTTTGAGTGAATCAATATCTTGACCTTTTTTACCAATAATAACGCCTGGACGCGCACAGTAAATTGTAACAATTGCTTTTTTAGCTGGACGTTCAATAACGATGTGGCTAATACCAGCAGCTGCTAATTTTTTTGTTAAGAATTCACGAATACGGATGTCTTCATGCAATAATTCTGCATAATTTTCATCAGCAAACCAACGAGAATCCCATGTGCGGTTGATACCGAGGCGCAAACCTGTTGGATTAACTTTTTGACCCATTAGTTATTCTCCTCTTTTGTTGTAGCCACTTTTTTTGTTGTTTTTTTTGCTTTTGGAGCTTCAAGTTCTCTTTCAGCAACAACAATTGTTAAATTTGAAAATGGCTTAATAATACGATTTGCCCGGCCTTTCGCACCAGCTTGGAATCTTTTCATAACCATAGCTTTGCCAACGAATGCTTCGCGAACGAATAAACGATCGACATCCATGTTATGATTATTTTCAGCATTAGCAATAGCGGACATCAAAACTTTTTTCACTTCTTCAGCAATACGTTTTGTTGAAAATGTGAGTTGAGCAACAGCTTTATCAGCTTTTAAACCACGAATGCTTGCTGCCACCAAGTTTAATTTACGAGGTGAAATACGAAGCGTACGAGCTTTAGCTCTTGCTGTTTTTACTTGTGTTTTTGTAGTCATTATTTACCTGCTTTCTTTGCTTTTGCGTCATTTGCCGTATGACCCGGGAAAGTTCTGGTTGGTGAGAATTCACCGAACTTGTGCCCAATCATATTTTCGCTCACTAACACTGGGATAAACTTTTTACCATTATATACGCCAAAAGTCAAGCCCACAAATTGAGGAAGTATCGTAGATCTGCGTGACCACGTTTTAATTACCTCATGACGTCCTGATTGTTTGACTTTTTCTGCTTTTTTCAACAGATAGCCATCAACAAATGGACCTTTCCATACGGATCTTGTCATTTATGCCTCCTTAGGATTTCTTCACTGCGTGACGAGAACGGATAATTAAACCGTCTGTACGCTTGTTATTACGAGTTTTCTTACCCTTTGTCTGCCAACCCCATGGAGAGACTGGATGACGACCGCCATTTGTACGACCACCATGTGGGTGATCAACAGGGTTCATTGCGATACCGCGAACGGCAGGACGATGATCTTTCCAACGTGCACGACCAGCTTTAGCCATGACGGTGTTTTGATTATCTGGGTTTGAAACAGCACCAACGGAAGCAAAACATTCACCGCGGATTAAGCGAAGTTCACCAGAGTTCAAACGAACTTGAACATAACCTGAATCTTTACCAATTAATTGAGCATAACAACCAGCTGAACGTGCGATTTGACCGCCTTTACCTGGTTTCAACTCAATATTGTGAATGATTGTGCCAACTGGCATATTCTTCATTGGCATTGCATTGCCTGGTTTAATATCTGCATGTTGAGCTGAAACAACTGTGTCACCTGCTGCTAAACGTTGAGGTGCCAAGATGTATGCCAATTCACCATCTTCATATTTAATCAAAGCAATAAATGCTGTTCTGTTTGGATCATATTCTAAACGTTCAACTGTTGCTGTCATATCAAATTTCTTACGTTTGAAGTCAACCAAACGATAAGCTTGTTTATGACCACCACCACGACGACGTGTTGTAATATGACCGTGATTGTTACGACCACCCGTACGGGATTGGCCTTCTGTTAATGTTTTTACAGGAGCCCCTTTGTGTAAGTCTGATCTGTCAATACCAACGAGATGTCTGACTGTAGAGGTTACTGGTTTATATGTTTTTAATGCCATAACTAAATCCCCGCTGTCACATCAATGCTTTGACCTTCAGCCAAAGTCACAATAGCTTTCTTTGTTTCATTACGAACACCTTTTGTGCCACGGAACATTTTTTGTTTTCCTTGTTGGCGAAGTGTGTTCACAGAAACGACCTTTACACCAAACACAGATTCAACTGCTTTCTTAACGTCTGTTTTTGTAGCATTGACGTCTACTAAGAAAACAACTTGATTGTGTTCAGAACTTTTCATTGCTTTTTCTGTAATAACAGGTCTGCGAATGACATCAAACATTTCGGCTGTTGCCGCTACTTGTGTATTTTTCTTAATCATTTCAAACGACCTTCCAAATTCGCAACAGCGTCTTGAGATAAGACTAAGACATCTCTACGAATTATATCATAAACGTTAGCACCTTGAGATGGTAACACATCAACATTGATGATATTACGTGCTGATAAAGCAAAATTATTATCAACTGTTTCGCCACCAACAAACAAAACTGATTTCCAACCGTTTTTGTTAAGAGCAGCTTGCATTGCTTTTGTATTTGGTTTTTCAGCTGTTAAATTATCAACAATGAAAAGTTTACCATTTTTAGCCTTTGCAGAAAGAGCAACACGCATACCCAATGCACGGAGTTTCTTTGTCAAGCTGTAAGCATGTGAGCGAACAACTGGACCAAAAGCAACACCACCATGACGCATTTGAGGTGCACGATCTTGACCTTGACGAGCACGGCCTGTGCCTTTTTGTTTGAAAGGTTTTTTACCTGAGCCACTCACTTCACCGATATCTTTAGTTTTGTGAGTACCTGCACGGCGTTTGTCTAATTGCCATTGAATAACACGAGCTAAGATGTCTTCACGAACTTCAACACCAAACACTGTGTCAGCCAAGTCAATAGAACCAACTGATTTTCCATCTAAATTGATTACATCATATTTCATGGTCTATTCCTTTACTTCAGTTTCAGCAGATGTTTCAACAGCAGTAGCTTTTAAACCAGCAGGAACTGGCAAAGTTGGTTGCTTTGAAATCTTTACTGAATCTTTAATTGTTACAATTGAAGAATCAAAACCAGGAACAGAACCTTTGACCATCACTAAATTTCTAGCTTCGTCAATAGATACAACTTCCAAATTTTGTACTGTCACTTGTTTGTTTCCCATTTGACCAGGCATTTTAACGTTTTTGAAAACTTTACCAGGCCATTCACGTTGACCAGTGGAACCACCAGCTCTGTGAGTTCTAGAAACACCGTGTGTCGCATTATCACCGCCGAAGTGATATTTTTTCATCACACCAGCATAACCTTTACCAATTGAAACACCTGTAACATCCACTTTTTGACCAACGACGAAATGTGTTGCACTTAATTCAGCACCAACAGGCAATACGCAGTCTTCAGAAACACGGAATTCAACGAGTGTTTTCTTTGGTTCTACTTTTGCTTTTGCAAAATGTCCGAGCTGTGGCTTAGCAACATTTTTTGTTTTTGCTTTACCATGTCCCAGCTGGACAGCGACATAACCATCACGTTCCATTGTACGAACATCAACCACTGTGCTGTCAATTTTTAAAACAGTTACAGGGATTTGAGTTCCGTTTTCTTGGAACAAGCTCATCATGCCGACTTTTTCAGCTATAACTCCTGAACGCATAATATTTCTTCCTTATACTTTAATCTCAACATCTACACCCGCTGCTAAGTCTAATTTCATTAGAGCATCAACAGTTTGAGGTGTCGGATCAATAATGTCGAGCACCCTCTTGTGGGTACGAATTTCAAACTGTTCACGTGATTTCTTATCGACATGCACGGAACGGTTCACGGTAAATTTTTCAATACGAGTTGGCAAAGGGATTGGTCCAACGACTTCAGCCCCTGTGCGTTTTGCCGTATTGACGATCTCACGGGTTGATTGATCCAACAACCTATGATCGAACGCTCTTAAACGAATTCTAATATTTTGGTTTTCTAACATAATTGTTACCTTTCTTAACCTGCTACTTTTGCTTTAATTTCATCAGCAACCATTTGTGGTACGTCTGCATAATGTGAGAACACCATTGTGTATTGTGCACGACCTTGGCTCATAGAACGGAGTGTATTCACATAACCGAACATATTTGCTAATGGAACGAGAGCATCAATTACACGAGCGTTACCACGTTGATCCATACCAGAAACTTGACCACGACGTGAGTTCAAATCGCCGATAATATCACCCATGTAATCCTCAGGTGTTACAACTTCAATTTTCATAATTGGTTCTAACAACTTAGGACCAGCTTTTGCCATACCTTCGCGGAAAGCTGCTCTTGCAGCAATTTCAAAGGCCATTGTGCTGGAGTCAACATCATGGTAAGCACCATCATAGAGGTTTGCTTTAAAGTCTGTGCAAGGGAAGCCTGCCAAAACACCTGTTTCAAGTGAGGCACGCAAACCTTTTTCAACACCTGGGATATATTCTTTTGGAACAGCACCACCGACAACTGTGTTTTCAAACACAAAGCCAGAACCTGGTTCCAATGGTGAGAATTTGATACGAACACGAGCAAATTGACCTGAACCACCAGATTGTTTTTTGTGTGTATAATCTTCATCAAATTCTTTAGAAATTGTTTCACGATAAGCAACTTGAGGAGCACCAACATTGGCTTCAACCTTAAATTCACGTTTCAAACGATCAACAATAATTTCTAAGTGCAACTCACCCATACCTTTAATAACTGTTTGACCTGTTTCTGTGTTACTTGTCACACGGAATGAAGGGTCTTCCATAGCCAAACGGTTTAAAGCTAAAGCCATTTTTTCAACGTCAGCTTTTGTTTTTGGCTCAACAGCAATTTCAATAACTGGATCTGGGAAGTCCATTTTTTCTAAAACAACTTTTAAGCTTTCGCCACAAAGTGTATCACCAGTTGTTGTATCTTTCAACCCAACTAAGGCAACAATATCACCTGCTGTTGCTTCTTTGATTTCTTCACGGTGGTTAGCATGCATTAAAAGCATACGACCGATACGTTCTTTTTTGTCTTTCACAGTGTTTGTTACATAACTACCACTTGTCAAAGTACCTTGATAAACGCGTAAGAATGTTAAAGAACCAACAAATGGGTCTGTCATAATTTTAAATGCCAAACCAGCAAATGGTTTATCATCAACAGAACCACAAACATATTCAGCTTCTGAACCAGCGATAACACCTTTTGCTTGTGGAATATCAATTGGTGATGGCAAATAATCAACAACAGCATCTAACAATGTTTGAATACCTTTGTTTTTAAATGCTGAACCACAAAATACTGGAATAAATGATTGAGAAATTGTCCCTTTACGAATACATCTTTTCAATGTTTCCATATCAGGTTCAACACCTTCCAAGTATTTTTCCATGGCTTCATCTTCCATTTCGACAGCCATTTCAACGAGTTCATTGTAGTATTTATCTGCTTTTTCTTTTAAATCAGCTGGAATTTCTTGATATTCAAAAGAAGCACCCAAATCTTCTGAATGCCAAATAATTGCTTTACGCAATAAAATATCAACAATCCCTTTAAATTCTGATTCAGCACCAATTGGCAATGCCATAACCATCGGACGTGCACCCAAACGTGTTTTAATCATATCAACACAACGTTCAAAGTTAGCACCAATACGGTCCATTTTGTTTGCAAAGCAAATACGTGGAACACCGTATTTATCAGCTTGACGCCAAACTGTTTCTGATTGAGGTTCAACACCAGCTACACCGTCAAAAACGGTAATTGCACCATCAAGAACACGCAAACAACGTTCAACTTCAACTGTAAAGTCAACGTGGCCTGGCGTATCAATAACATTAATGCGGTGATCTTTCCAAAAAGCTGTTGTTGCAGCTGATGTAATTGTAATACCACGTTCTTGTTCTTGTTCCATCCAGTCCATTGTAGCAGCGCCATCATGAACTTCGCCGATTTTATGTGACTTACCTGTATAAAACAAAATACGTTCTGTCGTTGTTGTTTTACCAGCATCAATGTGAGCCATAATACCAATATTTCTATATCTTTCAATCGGTGTTGTACGAGCCATGATTTCCCCCTACCATTTAAAGTGAGCAAATGCTTTGTTTGCATCAGCCATACGATGTGTATCTTCACGTTTACGAATTGCAGCACCACGATTATTGTATGCATCTTGCAATTCACCAAACAAACGTTCTACCATTGTTTTTTCTGAACGATTGCGTGCAGCACCAATAATCCAACGGATAGCTAAAGCTTGTTGACGATCTGGGCGAACTTCAACAGGAACTTGGTATGTTGCACCACCAACACGACGTGAACGTACTTCGAGCAATGGTTTAACATTATTTAAAGCTTCTGTGAAAACTTCAAGCCCTGATTTATGCAATTTATTTTCAAGCTCATTAATTGCACCATATAAAATTTCTTCAGCTTTACTTTTTTGACCATCATACATTAAGCTATTCATAAATTTTGTAACAACTGTGTTGTGATACTTAGCATCAGGTGTCACTTCGCGTTTAACCGCAGCATGTCTACGAGACATAGTTCCTTCTCCTTAATTATTTTGGTCGTTTAGCGCCGTAAAGCGAACGAGCTTGTTTACGTTTGGCAACACCTTGAGTATCAAGTGTACCGCGAATAATATGATAACGAACACCAGGCAAGTCCTTTACACGACCGCCTCTGATCATCACAACAGAGTGTTCTTGCAAGTTATGCCCTTCACCAGGGATATAGCAAGTAACTTCAAAACCGTTTGTTAAACGAACACGAGCAACTTTACGCAAAGCTGAGTTCGGTTTTTTAGGTGTTGTTGTATAAACACGTGTGCAAACACCTCTTTTTTGAGGACATGCTTGCAATGCCGGCACTTTATTTCTGGCCGTTTTCGATTTCCGTGGTTTACGGATTAATTGACTAATTGTAGGCATTAAAATTATTTCCTTTTATTCTACCTATTATACCAAACTTTTACCGACCCATTTCGAGCAGATAAAAGCACTCAAAAATTGCCAATCAACTTAAAGGTAACCCTTTGTTTTTATTAGCAATACCCAAAGAAAGCGGGTGATAAAACAAATCATTTTGTATAAACCACCTTTAGCTTTAGGTCTTGATATTAAACCATATTTTTTAAATAAAGTCAAGTACTTTTTTTGATTTTTTATATAAAAAAGAGATTCTTAACCATCCGTTTTTCACAAAAAAAAATAATACAACGCCATCGCATCCATTTATCAATTTAACTGATTAGAACCTTGTTTAATCCGCTCAATCATTTTAGGCAGTTTCATATTTTTTGAAACACAGATTGTTTTGATTTTTCGATCCTCAATAAACATATTTCGAATACGTCTTTCTTTTTCTTCCATAGAAATATATCCATTTTTAAACAAATTATCAATATATCGCAAGCGTTTTCCAACCGTTAACTTCATTTCATTTTCAGCCAAACTCAATGCCGAATCTTGATTCATTTCACTCATTTTTAGCTCAAATATAAACGTTCGAACCGCATACCCCTTCATATTTTTTAAAATTCCAACAACTGTATCATACATCATCATTTTATGAACTGTCTCTAATCCACACTTTTGAATCGTTTGCTCTAAAGTCAAGCCCTTTTCAAGCAAATCCAAAGCATTTTTCAATGCGGGATTCATTAAAATTTTATACACATTCACACAATCTGCCGCTTTTTCGCAAGACAAATTTTGATCTTTTTCCAAAAAAGAAAGCACATCTTCGTATACAGCCTTTACCAATTTTGCCGCTTGCACTTTTGTCAAAGAGGTTTCAATTTGTCGCCATACGGGAAGTCCCTTCAATTCAAATCGCTCAATCGGTTCAATAGACTTTAGCCCACCCACCAAATTTTGATATCTTGCCCGCTGAAGGCGAAGATGCTGATTTGAAAAGTGCATTTTTGCCAACAAAAAACCTGCCGTTAAAAAGCCCAAACCAAGCCCAACACCATTAACACCTGTAAATGTAGCCACCCCAGCTAAAGATGCCATTGATGCATATTCCCCCACAGTCATTGCATTTATAATTTTTTTCTTCCCTTCCTCATAGGGGGCTCGATTAAAAAAAACATTAACCCGCTCACAAAATGCAATATCTTTAAAAAGGGAATTTTGATTCGTTATTCCTTTTTTTAAAAAAGATAACACATCCTCATCACAAGCACAATTTTCAACCGCTTGATAAACCTCTTGGCACATTTTTAATTTCAACACATTATCAAAGCGATCTTTTTCAACACACCGCCGAATAACATTCTTAGATAATCTCTCATCAATCGCATCATTTACAATAAAATGAACAGCAGACAACACCCCCTCTTTAAGCCCCATACCTTGCTCTATGTTATTATATAATGCAAACTCTATAATATTTTTCCACATGACCCGTTTAAGCTCATCAACAACAGGCCCCCATTCATCCATTGAAAATCGATAATCAAATGCCAAACGTCCTCTTTTACCATTTAATTTTTCAACAACAGGCGATTTTGCATCCACAAACCAAAAAGAACCCCACCCCAAATGAGCATTTTGTTCAGAAAAAATCTGATTTAAAATTTTACCTGTCTTTTTATGCTCCTCCTCATACCGTTTTTTTAGGCAATATCCTAATCCCGCAACCGAAACAACACATTGTGTTACAGCATAATCACGCTCATTTGCAATGCCCCACACTGAATGGGCAACCGAAAAACCCAATACTGCAGGTACCAACAAAGAAAGCCCTTTATCAAGCAAGCTATTTTCCTGCCCAGCATCAAAAACATCTTTTGCGTCTTTAAATTTTTTTTGAATATTTGCCATCTCTTAACCCATTTTAATCTCTCACATGTGATTTTGTCTCTTTTTGCATTTTTTTTATTACGATTGGTAATTTTAACAAGACATGTTCTTTAACCGTTTTATCAACACTCAACTCTTTGTATAATTTCCTTTTTTCATCTCGCGTTACAAAATCAAAACAATGCTCAAAAAATGATTCAAGGCTATATATGCCCAAACTATCCATTTCATTTTTTGATTCATGCAATTGTTTTTCAAAATCAGACTCTAGACACTTCAACTCAAACATCATACATGTTCTGTTGCCGTTATCTAGCGTTTTTAATTTTTCAATCAAATATATTGTTTGCATCACCTCATAAACAGATGAAACACCAAATTTTTGGCACCCCTCCTCAAGCGTCAACCCACCTTGCAATCCATTATAGCATTGCGACAATGTTTTATTCCCACCAATTAAAACCGTCTTTAAGTAACCCTCCTTACCATTTTTTGACAAAGAAACAGGCATTGTTTCAACCACTTTTTTAATCTTATTCAAAACATTTAGATTTATATCAGCCCTTCCATAAGAGGTTAAAAAAGTTTCATTTTGCACCCAAGAAATCTTATCATCAAGAACAGACGTTGCCATTTTTTTAGGTTCAATGCTTTTAAGATTAAAACAAGGACTTAAAAACCTAGAATATTCGGACAAAAAATGTTTTTTGCGTAACAAATAATTTGTGTAAAAAATACCCCCACTGATTGCAAACATCCCCAAATTATAGGCAGTTGGCAAACAGCATGTTGACGCAACAGCACCAGCTAAAGAAGTATATGTGCCAGCAGACATTATTTTAAAAAATGTAGAATCACCTTGTTGATAAGGTTTTTGGTTAAAAAATAACGGCACCACATCCTTAGCATCAATACCATAAAAAAGAGATTTTGGATCTTCTATACCCTTATTTAAAAAATCCAACACCTGCTCATCACTCTTTGCTTGCATCGTATTTTTTAAAATCTCTAATGAAAAATGCAACATCAGCAAATAAAGCGTTTTATTCTCTTTAATATAATCTGTAATCGTTTTTTGTTCTTTTAAAAAGGGAATATATTTATCAATAGAAATACATACTGCATTTAAGACAGATTCGCGAATACCATACCCTTTTTCCATATTAAGCCTAAGTGCAACTCTCAACAATTCAGAAAAAAAATCCTGAGCACTTTGGTAAATATAATCTTTTTCTTCTTGCAGTTCAAAAGAAAGTTTTCCCATCTCTTTTAAAAGACGATTTGACTTTACTCGCCAACCATGGCACCAAACAATATCATTTCGTGTGAGTTGAGAATTTTTAAACAATTTATCAAGACGGCGTTTTGTTTTTTTATAAGATGGCTCAAATCTTCTCTTATAATAAAGACCCAACCCTGAAACAGCCACTGTCGTTTGCGTGACAGCATATGCCCTATCATGCATAATTGCTTGAATACCATTACCAAGCATAAAAGCAAACGCACTAGGGACAGCAACCCGAACAACTGTTTCAAACAAACGCTTTTTAGACACAAAAACTCCTTTTCTTGCATAAAACAAGCAAAATAAAGAGAATTATATCACAAAAATACGTTATTTGTCAATATTTTTATTTACACACAAAGATAAGAACTTATGCAAGGCCTCAACAAATTCAGGCGTTTGGTCTTCAAGCTCAAATAAAAGCTCTAAGATATCTGGGGATATATCCTCCAAATTCGGCCTATCACGATTTAAAAAAAGCGTGTAAGTTTCAACCCCAAAAACATCTGCAATCGCATCCAATGTCGCCAGCTTTGTCCCTGCAATATTATTTTCAATCTGACAAATCATTTCAACCGTCTTATTAACCTTACTTGCAAGCTCAGCCTGTGTCATTTTTCGTTTTTTTCGCAACAATTTGATGTTACGAGATACAATAAAACGAGATTCATTTCGAACAATACCTTCAATTTCCTCACGAGCCTGTAACTCTGTTTTTTTTATTTTTTTAACTTTTTTTTCTTTCTTTACCATATTCAACTCTCTAAAAATTATTTTTATTAAAATTACACTTAAATTTTAAAATTGTCAACTTATATTTTAATTTAAATAAAAAACATTTATTTTGACCAAGTTTTAACTTGCAATCAATAAAAAAATATAATATAAAATTTTCAGTTATTCGTTTAATTTTATATAAGGATAAAAAATGCTAAAAATTTTGGCTTTGTTAGCTGGTTTATTTTCATCTTCAAAAGTATTTGCAAATCCTGCTTGCCCTGTTTGCATGGTAACGGTTGGTGCCTCTCTTTATTTGGCTGAAAAATCAGGTTTAGATAAATGTGTGATAGGGGTTTGGTCTGGTGCATTACTTGCCATTTTTGGTTATTTTTTAATCCGTTATTTCAATAAAAAAAATTGGAATTTTTATAAAAGAGATTTCATTTTAATGATAGCCTCAATTGCCTCCATTGGTTTTATGTATTTAGGCACACTGCCATACGAACCAATGATTATTGGTTTTTTATATATTGATTCATTTTTATTGAGTAATATTTTGGGTGCATTAGCGTTCATTTTTGGGATTCATTTTTATGCTTGGATGAAAAAAAGAAATGGCGGACATGCTCATTTCCCTTTTGAAAAAGTGGTTGTCCCTGTTTTAACAACAGGACTTTTAAGTGCTTTATTTTATTTTTATCCCATTTGCGATTGTAACACACCCAATATGGCAAATACACAAACTCAATCTATTGAAATGATACCCGTTTTAGAATAGGAGAATGTAAGATGGAAAAAGCAAAGAACGTAAAAGAATTTGTCGAACGTATTGACAACATGAAAAAGAAAAATCCAAAAGATTTATCTTCAGATCAAGATCTAACCATCGCAATTATGAATTTAATTTCAATTGAAGAACATTTAATGTTTTCAGGAGCTAAAACAGGTAAAGATTCGTTTTACGCTATGATTGGTGATATTCGTGAAATGCGTAAAAATTTAATGCAAAAAATTATACCCGCATATGAAGGTGAAGTTTGGTGTATTTCAAAGCACTTGCTCGCAACATCTATGCGTTTAATGGAAGTTGGCACCAAACAACAAAGTATGGGTAATACAAAAGAGGCATATGATTTATTTAATCAAGCATATGATTTATATTGCCTATTCTGGGGTCTTAATATGAATATTATTGATGCAAAAGAAATTAATTGGAAGCCTGACACAATTGAAGATGTTAAAAAAGAGGCTACACAATTGATGCAAAAATCACCCCTACAGACCGAATCTGTTACATCACAAAAAGAAACTGAACCAACAACTTTAATGGGTAAATTAAAAACTGTTGTTAGAAAAGCAGTCGACTGTTGTATTGAATAATCTTATTCCTTAAAAAGGAGACAAACATGGCAATTACACCAGAGTTTTGTGTAGCACTTGATGGTAAAGGCGGTTCAAAACCGATTGATTGGGATAAAGTCCCCAACAAACCAACGCGTCCTTTATGGATTCATATCGACTATAAAGATGAAGAAAATCAAGAATGGCTCAAAGATATGGGACTTGATGATCGCGTTATTGAAAACTTACTTGATGAAGACACATCACCCCGTTATTTCCCTCGTAAAAATGGGATTTTAGTTGTTGTGCGAGGCGTTAACACACAAAAATCTGCTGATATTGACGATATGATTGCTTTACACATTTGGGTAGAAGAAAAACGCATTTTAACACTTTCACACCGTTCAATGTTAGCCGTCAAAAAAGTGCGTAATTTGCTCAAAAAAGGGAAAGGCCCCAAAACACCTTCTGACATTTTTATCACATTAAACAAATTACTAACAGAACAAATTGAAACAGCCATCACAAAAATTGCAGACGAGGTTGATGAGCTTGAAGAACTTGTTATTGAAGCTGAAAGTTTCAAAAATAAATCCATTCGTGAAAATTTGAGTCAACTCAGACACAAAATTGTCGGTCTACGCAGATATTTGGTTCCACAACGCGATGTGGCAAAGGTTTTACGCAATGTTGACCACGCCGTTTTAAGTGAAGAAAACATGCAACAGCTGAAAGAAATTTATCTTGATTTATCTAAGGCGGTGGAAGATTTAAATTCCGCCCGTGACCACTCTACTGTTACACAGGAAGAATTAGATTCAAGAACAAACGTCAACTTAAACCAAACCATGTATCTTATGTCCATTGTGATTGTTATTTTTACACCACTTACTTTTATCACGGGATTATTAGGTGCAAACATTGGCGGTATTCCATTTAATCAAGATGAACGAGGCTTTATAACCATTGCATTATTTTTATTTGTGATTGCGTTATTACAACTGTCTTTTTTAAAGAAAATGCGTTGGTTTTAAATTAGTTTATTTACCAATGACGACATTTTTTTTGCACCTTTAAATAAGAGGCATCTGTATCGATTAAGGCTTGTTTTTCTCTAATTTTTTTATTCACATGTTTTAAAAGTGGCTGAATATCTTTAAGTACAGCTTTGGCTTGTTTATCAAAAACCTGCTGGGCTCTTGCTTCACTATACACTGTTTCTGGCCGTAAATTTTTAACCGCTTTTTTAATTGCCTTTTGAACATCAGGTGCAAAGAATTTTAACCCCTCATTAAAGATAATCACATGCTCATCCTCATGCTCTTTAACCGCTATATGTTCACACGTATTTCTCTTATACCGTTTATCAATAAAAACCTTAAAATCATCATATCCAATATAAAAATCTATTTCTCTCACCCCTGCACAATATGCCTTTTGGTAAGGAAAGACCGCCCCCTTTGCTTGATAGGAAACATCTAATTGTCCAATAGTTAATCCCCTAACATTCCGAGGCAGTGGTGTTGATGAATATTTTGCAAACTCTTTACGTGACAGATTAAAATTATAATTAACTTTACCATACTTTTTCTTAAAAACAATCTTTATATCTTGTTTTGGGCAAATAGCTATTGCATTTAAACTTAAGAAAAGGCATATTAAAAAGAGTGAAATTTGTTTCATAAATCAACTATAACAAAGGGGAATTTAAAATGCAAATCATTTCTTGGAATGTTGCCTCAGTCCGTGCTAGATTAGACTTAATCAGAGAGCTTTTGGTTACAAAAAATCCTGATATCCTTTTTTTACAAGAAATTAAAGCAACAACCGACTCATTCCCTTTTGATTATTTTAATCAGCTAGGTTATAGAGCCGTGATTTCTGGTCAAAAATCTTTTAACGGCGTTGCCATATTAACTAAGCTCCCCGTTATTGAACCGCTTGATGAACTCCCCACATGGAATGGCTCGGAAAAACAAGCTCGTTTTGCACAATGTATTTATAAAGGGATACGCCTTATTAGTGTCTATGTCCCAAATGGTAACCCACCAGAAAAAGACCCAAATGACACATCAAGGTTAGAATATAAACTCCGCTGGTTATCTGCTTTAACAGATTACTTAAAAAACCTTTCAGCTTTAAAATTACCTTTTATCATTGGGGGAGATTTTAATGTTATTGAAAAAGATTATGATGTTTATAATCCAGAGCTTTATCGTGAAAATGCCCTTATGCTCCCCATTGTGCGTGATGCATTCACAAGGTTAAATGCTCTACCAATAACAAACACACTGAGACATATCAATAAAGAGGCTCATCTTTATTCTTTTTGGGATTTTCAAGGGGGTGCATGGCAAAAAAATAATGGTATGCTTTTGGATCATATTTTTGTATCTAATCCGTTGGAGCAAAGCTTAAAATCAGCGGGAATTTATAAAGATTTTCGTGCAAAAGAAAAACCATCTGACCATGTTCCTGTCTTTTGCCATATTGATTTTTAAAACAACAAATATTACTTGCAAAAAAAATAAATCCGTTTATACTCTCTTTTTAGACTAAAAAGGGATAAAACGATGAAAAAATTAATTTGTACTTTGATTGTTTTCAGCCTTGCCTTTGTTTGCAACGCTGAAGAAATAAAACATCAATCATTTAAACAGAGCGTTAAATCAACATTTTGCAACATTTTAAAATCAAAAGATTATTCTTTACTCATTCCTGTAAATACCTGGCATAACAGATTAACTTATGATAAGGACAAAATTGATTCTTATAACGAACGGCCTTGGGGCATTGGATTTAGTAAAGATTATGTTGACGCAAATGACAATAGACATTCTCTCTTTTTTATGAAATTTCAAGATTCGCACAACCGTACAGAGCCATTTTTTGGATACGCTTATACGGCAAGATGGGCACTCAATAAAAAAAAGGATTTTTTTCTTTTAGCTGGTGGAACACTTGGCATTACAGCTCGTGAAGAATACGATTATATCCCCTTTCCTGCCCCTTTACCTATTTTTGGGTTTGAATACAAAAACTTTGTGTTAGAAAACACATATATTCCTGGTGGCAAAAACAATGGAAACGTTCTTTTCACTTGGATTAGATGGAAATTTTAAGTACTAACCTATTGAAAAAAAATACAAAAACAAAAAACTCATTCAATCTGTTTGAGTTTTTTTTAATATATAAAGGAAACATTATTTTGATTTTATAATTTATAAAAAAATATTGACAAGAATTATTGCCTATGATATATTAAAAGCCTAAAAATGATAAATATTTTATGAGGGTTTAAATGAAAAAAGAACTTGTACTCCTTGCTGATGTTGGCGGAACCAATGTTCGCTTTGGAACATACAAAGAGGGCGATGAAACTGCCCATTTTGATAAAAAATATCTCGTTTCTGAATTTAAGTCTTTTGAGGAAGCTGTTAAAACATATTTAGATGAAACGGGAAAAACGCCAACTCTTTGCGTTGTTGGTGCTGCGGGCAATATTGATGAAGAAAATGGTGAAGTTTTAGCTTCAAATACACCATGGCGTGTCAGCATTCCTAAATTAAAGGCAAAATTTCCACAATTTAAAAAAGCAAGTTTGGATAATGATTTTGCATTGCAAGGCTGGGCTATTGCTGGGTTAGAAAAACATCAATATCGTCCCTTGTTTAACAACCACCAAACAACTGATTTAACCTCATCAAAAGTTGTTGTTCTTGGTCTTGGTACAGGATGTGGCACTTGCTTGTTAATGAAAAATGGCGAAGTCGGCCAAACAATATACACATCAGAATCAGGGCATAGCTCCCTTCCCCATGTTGACTTTGGTAACAGCGATAATGATTTGAGAGACAAGGTGTTAAAAGCCCTTAAAGAAAGATATGAGAAAAACGGCAAAGGCGTTGTTGTGGAGCATATTATTTCAGGCACAGGGATTCGCAATGTCTATCATGCTTTAAAGGATGAAGAAATCCCTCTTGATGCGAACAATTTAATCAGTGCTTTTAAAATTGAAAAATTGGCCGAGTCGGGTGATGAAATTGCCCTTAAAACAATGGATATTGTCTTTGCCTATTTAGGGGCACACACAGGTTCAATTGCCTCAACCGTCAAAGCTGATAATATTTTTTATTGTGGCGGATTATTTGCCAGCTCTTGGGTTCAAGGCAGATTAGAACAATCAACCTCTTTTAAAAAACAATTAGAACGACGTGCTGGTATGACTGATGCGATGAAAAATTTGCGTTTTAGTGTGTCACTTTATCGTGAAATGGCTGAAAAAGGGGCTATTGTTCGAGCAAATAGATTAATTGATGAAGTATCAACTGAGGAGGAAAAGAAAAAATCAAACCGCAACCTCTTACAAGCCATGACAACTGTTTATGCATTACTTGAAGAACAATGCCCACAAGCTGTCCCCCAAATGGATAAGGTTTTCGCTGCGGTTAAACGCTATAAATTGGCTAATCAAAAAAGTGAACATCGCCAAAATATGGGCTAAAATTTTAAAAGAGGATTTTTTAAATCCTCTTTTTTTTATTTAATAATACCACCCAAAAGAACTTCTCCAATTTCATTATAACAAACAACAGATTGCCCCTTTGTTAGTGCACTCTGCGGTTCATCAAAATGAATCTGAAATATTTCATCATTCATCTTAACAACATTCACAGATACACATTTACCTGCAGAACGATATTTTGCCATTGCTTTGAAAGGTGTTTCAAAATCTAATTCAACACCCCCAAAAACAACATCTGAAATCAAACAACTGTTTTTGAAAGTCGCTTCTTTTTCAGCGACAATCACCTCATTATTTTTGGCATCTAACTCAATCACATAAAGAGGCACTGGATAGGCAATTCCAAGCCCTTTCCTTTGACCAATGGTGTAGTTAAAAAATCCCTGATGTTCACCTAATACACGACCACTTAAATGGCGGATAATCCCTTTTTGAGGTTGTTGCTCCAATAAATCTGAATAGTCACCACTATAAAAATCTTGACTATCCTTTTTTTCAGCCACCGCAAGCCCTTTTTCAAGAGCAAGAGCTCTCACCTCCTCCTTTGTATAATCTCCAAGTGGGAACATCACTTTAGCAAGCTGTTCTTGTGTCAATCGATAAAGAAAATAACTTTGATCTTTTTTTTCATCCTTGCCCTTTGCCAAGATATAACGTCCAGCTTTTTCATAAACTCTTGCATAGTGTCCTGTGGCAAAATAATCAAACTGAACCCCTTCTTTTTGAGCCTTATCTAGCAACAAGCCAAACTTCATTTCAGCATTACATTTGATACAAGGATTGGGCGTTATCCCTTCCAAATAAGCCTCTTTAAAATACTTTAAAACGATTTGCTTATATTCATCAGAACAATCTAAAATAACCGTTTCAATCCCCTCTTTTTTTGCCCAAGCTTGTGCTTTTTTATAATCTTCTTTTTCCTTTGGGCCATAGCAAGAATTAACAGATTCTTTCATATTAGGAATATCAGGATTATAAAATGACATACTCAATCCCACAACATCAAATCCCTGCTCTTTCAAAAGCAATGTAGCTAAAGTTGAATCCACACCGCCACTTAATCCGATTGCAACTTTTACCATAACAACCCCTTATTAAAACAAATACCAAAGATAACCCGCATAGGCACACAAAAAAAGTGCCCCTATCGTTCTTGAAAATTCTTTTTTCCAAAATGCAAGTCCCGTTAAGATACCTGCAACCAACAACATAATTACAGAATCCATTTTCATGCTAGCATCTACTCTTATAGGCAAAATAAGAGCAACCGTCCCTAAAATAAACAATGCATTGTAAATATTGCTCCCAACCACATTGCCAAAAGCAACACCATTTTCTTTTTTGATTGAGGCAATCACAGAGGCCGTGAGTTCTGGCAATGACGTTCCAACCGCAACAATTGTTAAACCAATTACAGCTTCAGAAACACCCCATAAACGAGCCAATTCAATCGCATTATCAATCAAAAACTTAGCCCCCAACATTGTTAGAGCAATCCCCAAAATTGATTTTAATAATGCTTTGGGCAATGATAAAATGGGCATCTTTTCATCTTGTATCTCTGGCTGATGATTTTTCTTATCCGTTTGATAACAATAATATACATATCCTATTAATGTAAGAACAAAAACAAATCCCATCAAACGATTAATTATCCCTAAATAGGTCGCTCCAACTACAAAAAAAGAGGCAAGCATTAAAACAAAACCATCTCTTTTAAAATCTTTAATATCAACTTGAACAGGATGAACCAAGGCTGCCAAACCAAGCACTAATAAAATATTAGCAATATTAGAACCAACCACATTGCCAACAGCAATCCCATTTGACCCTTTATAAACAGAAATAAGAGATGCTAATAATTCAGGGGTTGATGTTCCAAATCCAACCAAAACAAGCCCAATTACCAAAGAAGATAACCCCATTTTTTTTGCCACATGAACAGAGCCATCAACCAACATATTACCACCATAAACCAATAAAAATAAGCCTATTGAAAGCATCAAATAAATCATTTTTTTCCTCACAATTTTTAATTTATTTTTTTAATCGAGTGCGTTTAATTTTTTTAATCGAGTGCGTTTAATTTTTTTAATCGAGTGCGTTTAATTTAACAAATTCTATCTTTTTTTGCAATTCGAAAAAAGTTTTTTTATCACTTCTTTCAACTGTTACATTATTGTTACATATTGAATACACATTTATGACAAATTGTTTCAAAATGACATAAATAGTTTTTTTTTCATAAAATTTTATGTAGAGAGAAAATGTCTTATAAAATAATTTAAGGAGTTTTTATTATGAAAAAAATTTTATTACCAGCTATTGCTTTAGGTGCCTTTATCGCTTCAACAGGTGCTGAAGCTGCTGGTTACCATTTATCAGAATATACAACCACAGGTTTGGGTCGTTCATTCGCTGGTGTTGGCGTCATGGGGGATGACTATTCTGCAATCGGTTTTAACCCAGCTGGTATGCAATATAATAAACAAAGCGGTGGACAAGTTGGCGTAACGATGGTCAGCCTTCACACAGATTACAAAGGGACTTCAGAATCTCATCCTCCAATGAGTCAACCTGTAGAAAAAACAGGTTATGGTCATACAAGACCAACTCGCGTTTTACCAAACGTGTTTGCTCAACACAAATTGAATGACAAAATGACACTTGGTATTGGTGCTTATGTTCCCTTTGGTTTGGCAACAGACTATAAGAATGGTTGGTTTGGTGAAAATCATGCAGAACTTTCTCAAGTTTCTTCACAAACAGTCAGCCCTTCTCTTTCATACCAAGTCACAGACACCATTGCTTTAGGGGCTGCTGTTAACATTCAATACATTGAAGCAAAACTCACTGGCGAAGTTGAAAAAAATGGAATAACAATTCCAGGTGCTACAAACAATCTCCGTGGGGATGATGTAAGTGTTGGCTACACGATTGGTGCCACATTCACACCAAGAAAAGACATTCGTTTGGGTGTATCATACCGTTCCAAAGTCAAACACAAATTGGAAGGAGATGTTAAAGTCACAGGAACTCCTGGGGGTGTCAGAGATGGCAACAAAGACATTTACACAAAAATCACAACACCTGAAGTTTTAACATTTTCTGGTGCTTGGGATATGAACAAATGTTTCACATTAACAGGTACTGCTAGATGGACACGCTGGAGCCAATTTGACCGTTTAGACATCTATGAAAAAGAAACAGGTGACTTGCTCACTGGCACATATGAAAACTGGAAAAACACTTGGTATTACGCCATCGGGTTAGATTACAGACGCAACCAAAATTGGACATTCAGAACTGGTATTGGTTATGACGAAACAGTGATTAAATCACCCGAATATCGTACAGCACGTATTCCAGATGGTCGCCGTGTATTAACTTCACTTGGTTTGTCATACAAGAAAAACAACTGGCAAATTGACGCAGGTTATATGCACATTTTCATCCACGGCTCACATGCCTATGGTACCGCAGATGGTGCGTCAAAAATGGATATGAAATACACATCAAGTGCTGATTTGGTCAGCTTTGGCGTGCAATACAAGTTCTAAAAACAACATTCAAAAAAAAGAGAAGGGACGATGCAAAAATCGTCCTTTTTCTTTTAAAAATAATTGACATTTTATAAAATAAATGGATATAAGATAAATAGGTTCACAAAAAAAGGAGAAAAAAATGGGTAGAAAACAAAAAACACTTCCGGTTATTGAAGCAATTGAAACAAAACAATGTGATTGTGCTCCCGAATGTACATGCGGTGACAAGTGCGAATGTACAAAAGAGAGCAAATGCTGTTCATCATGCACCTGTGGTGATTCATGCAAATGTGGTTCATCTTGTGGTACTTCACATAAATCTTGTTGCAAAACTTTTGCCAAATGTTTTACAACATTGCTTGGTGCATTAATGATTTCAGCCTCAATTTTTATTGTTGGATTAGAAACTGCAAAACCACGTCCTGCTACACATACAATGCCAAATATTGATATGCAAATTACAAAATATTTGCGTAACAATGGTGCGTTAGTTGCTCAAATTTTAGAAGAACAACGTGCTAAAATTGAAGAAGCTCGTAAAGCAGAAGAAGCAAAAGCTCGTAAAGCTGCTGAAGAAGAACGTGCTAGAAAAGTTGCTGAATATAAAGATAAAATTATCGCCGATAAAACAAACTACTCACTTGGCAATCCAAATGGCAAGTATGTGATTATTGAATTTTTTGACCATCGCTGTGGTTGGTGTAAAAAAACAAATGCAGCTATTTGGGCAGAAATTGACGCTAAAAAAGCACCAAACATTCGTTGGATTCCAATTGATTCTCCAATCTTTGGTGAAGGTAGTGCCATTATCTCCCGTTATGTCTTAGCTGCTGGCAAACAAGGTAAATACGTTGAAATGCACCATGCTGTTGCAAAAGCTGAGGGGAACTTAGATAAAGAGGCTCTCATTGCATTAGCAAAACCACTCGGTTTAAATATTGACAAATTAAATGCAGACGCTGAATCTGAAGAAATTAAAAACAAAATTGCTGAAAACATCAAACTATCACAGGAAATTGGTGTTTCTGGCGTACCATTTATGATTGTTAATGGTAAACCACATGGCGGTGCTTTGCTTAATCAAAACTTAGCCAACGCGATTAAAGAATCAAATGAAATGAAGTAATTTGATTGTATTAATAAAAAAATCGGTGGTTTTTACCACCGATTTTTTTAACCACGAATAGTTGACAGTTGACAAAAAGCATCTCGCTCTTGCTGTGTTAATTTGTGATTTGTCTGACCTCTAAATAGCATTGTCATTTTTATCCCCATCCCTC
>CALARE010000041.1 GCA_937888725.1 uncultured Alphaproteobacteria bacterium
ATGTTTCACGTGAAACATTATGGATTTGAATCTTAAAAACGGATTATTTTTATGTGTGAAATTAATGTTTCACGTGAAACATTGTATATTTTTGTTTTAATATAATAAAAAACACTTGCAATATTTTATTAAAAAAGTTAATGTTTAGTTAAAATTATTAATAGGGGATGTTTCACGTGAAACAATTAGAAAAACAGATTTTACCTGCAAAAAAACTTTTAGAATCATATATGCTATTGATTAAAAAATGGCAAAAAGCTGTTAATTTGGTATCTAATACAGAGATTAATTCTCTTTGGGAAAGGCATATTTTAGATTCTGCACAAGTATTTTTTGAAATTCCAAAAGAAGCTCGTATTTTGATTGATATGGGCTCTGGTGGTGGTTTTCCCGCGGTTGTTGTTGCAATTTTAAATAAAGTATTAAATGGTCATTTAACAAAAATAGTATTAATTGAAAGTGATAATAAAAAATCTATATTTCTAAAAGAGGTATCTCGCATTTTAGATTTAAATTTAATCGTGTTAAATGAGCGTATTGAAAGAATTAAAGGTATTTCTGCTGATGTAATAACAGCCCGTGCTTTAGCTTCAACTGATATGTTATTAGAGTGGGGAAGGGAATTTTATAAAAATGATACTATTTTTCTGTTTTTAAAGGGAAAATTAGTTGATGATGAGCTTTCTTTAATTCCTTATTCGTGTAATATTAGTAAATTAAATAGTAAAATTGATAAAGATGGATGTGTTTTAAAAATAACGGAGGTGGCATATAAATGAAAAAAACGCGTATTTTTTCGGTTTCAAATCAAAAAGGTGGTGTTGGTAAAACCACAACAACAATAAATCTTGCTACAGCCTTAGCAGCAGTAGAAAAAAAGGTTTTAGTTGTTGATTTAGATCCCCAAGGGAATGCAACGGTTAGTGTTGGTGCCAAAAGACGTTTAGGAAGTAAAAATTCATATACCGTTTTTGTTGGTGGTGAAAATATAAATGATTGTATTTGTAAAACAGATATTCCTTATTTATATGTTTTGCCAGCTAGTAAAGAGCTTTTAGGTGTTGATATAGAACTTGCTGATGCTGAAAAACCTCAATTTTTCTTAAAAAAGGCATTGGAACAAGCTCAAGATTTTGATTATATTTTTATTGATTGTCCACCAGCGGTTGGTTTATTAACAATGAATGCATTAGCTGCGTCAGATTGTGTAATTATCCCTGTTCAATGTGAATATTTGGCTTTAGAAGGGGTTGCTGATTTGATGAAGACAATTAATAAAATTAAGAAAAATTTCAATCCTGAATTAAGAATTCATGGTATTGTTTTAACCATGTTTGATGGGCGTTCAAATCTTTCAAAATCTATAGTTAGCGATGTAAAAGAGTTTTTTGGTGATCAGGTTTATGATACACTTATTCCTAGAAATGTGCGTATTCCAGAAGCTCCTTCACATGGGATACCTGTTATGTTATATGATTACAAAAGTGCTGGATCGCAAAGTTATATTCGATTAGCTGCAGAAGTTTTAAAAAGAGAACGGGAGTTTTTGATTCATGGATAAAAATGTTAGATTAGGTCGCGGTTTAAGTGCGTTAATGGGGGAAGATGAGGATGAAGTTTTTGAAACTAAACAAAAAGAGTCTCAAAAATTATCATTAGATGGGGTTACTTTTATAAATATTAATAATATTGTGCCAAGCCCTTATCAACCAAGACGTGTTTTTTCTACAGAAGGATTAGCGGATTTAGTTTTATCAATTAAAGAAAAAGGGGTTTTACAGCCACTTTTAGTTCGTATAAACCCTAAAGATACCACTGGATATGAATTAATCGCAGGTGAACGCCGTTTTCGTGCATCAAAAATGGCTGGATTAACAGAAATTCCCGCTATTATAAAAGATTTTTCTGATAAAGATGCTTTAGAGGTGGCTTTAATTGAAAATTTGCAACGTGAAGATTTAAACCCTTTAGAGGAGGCAGAGGCTTATAAACGTCTTTTAGAGGAGTTTAAATACACTCAGGAAGAGCTTTCAAAGGTTATTGGTAAGAGTCGTAGTCATTTGTCAAATATGATGCGTCTAATAGATTTGCCTGATGAAATAAAGCATATGGTTGAGAAAAAAGAATTAACTGTTGGACATGCAAGAGCGTTATTAACAGCTAAAAATCCAGTACAACTAGCGACGGAAGTTCTTAAAAAAGGGTATAGTGTTCGTCAAACTGAGAAGTTGGCATCTAAAAAAGTGTCTAACAAAAATAAAGTAAAAAAAGAAAAAGACGCAGATATTTTAACATTAGAAGAAGAATTAAGTAATGTTTTAAATACAGCGGTTTCAATTAAATGGAATGGGCAAATGGGATCAGTTGTTATATCTGGATTAGATTTAGATAAACTTGATTTGATATTGCAACGATTAAGTCTTGGTGGTCCAATAGATTAGATAAAAAAGAGCGTGAAACGCTCTTTTTTTTGTTTCACGTGAAACAATAGTTAAAAATGTTCCACGTGAAACAATCTAAATGATGTATCCAATAAAAGAGAATGTTTCACGTGAAACATTCTCTTTTATTTTTGTGTAAAAATGTGTTTTGGTTATTCATTAATAAAAAATTATATAAAATATTTTTTATTCTTTATTCAGTTTATATTTTTTATTACGCAACAAAAATGTTTCACGTGAAACATTTTTTTATAGATAATCAAATATCATATTTAAAATTAAAAATATTATTTTTATCTAGTGTTGTTTTTTTACTTATTGTTGGTTTGTTTTACACGAATGTTTCACGTGAAACATTCGTATTTTATTATATCAATATAACATTAACAGTTGATGTAGGGTAGGGGATATATAAATATTTTTCATTATATTTTTAAAATGTTTCACGTGAAACAAAAAAAGAAAGAATGAAAATAAATCCATTCTTTCTTTTTAATGGGATAAAAATAAACTATTCAGCTAATTTTTTATCTAGTAATTGGTTGGCAAGAGCTGGATTTACTCTGCCTTGTGAAGCTTTCATAATTTGTCCAACAAACCAACCTTTTAATTTATCTTTACCAGCTTTTATTTCAGCAACCTTATCAGGATTTGCTGCTAAAATATCAGCAATCATTGTTTCGATTGCACCTGTATCTGAAACTTGTTTTAAACCTTTTTCTTCAACAATAATTGATGGTTCCTTTCCTGTTTCAATCATAATTTCAAAGACTTCTTTTGCAATTTTCCCTGAAATAGTACCATCATTGATTAATCCAACCAAAGCACCTAAATTCTGTGCTGATACAGGACTTTCTGTAATAGATTTATTTGATTTATTAAGATATCCAAACAAATCACCCATAATCCAGTTTGCAACTTTTTTAGGATCTTGATTTTGGCTTGCAGTTTCAAAATAAAGAGCTGTTTCTTTATCAGCAATTAAAATACCAGCATCGTAAGGTGTTAATCCCAAATCTTCAATATAACGTTTTTTCTTTGCTGCTGGTAATTCAGGTAAATTCTTTCTGATATTGTCAATATATTCATCAGTTAAAATGACTGGTAGTAAATCTGGATCAGGGAAGTATCTGTAATCATTAGCATTTTCCTTTGATCTCATCGGTCTTGTTTCTAAATTAACAGAGTCAAAAAGACGTGTTTCTTGTGTGAATGTTTGTCCTGCTTCATAAAGTTCGATTTGTCGATTTGCTTCTATTTCGATAGCTTGCATGACAAAACGGACAGAATTAACATTTTTAACCTCAACACGTTGTCTTAATTCTGTTGAGCCAACTGGGCGAACTGAAATATTAACATCGCAACGCATTGAACCTTCATCCATGTTACCATCACAGGTACCAAGAGCACGTACAATTGCACGGAGTTGTCTTAGATATTCTCCTGCTTCCTCTGGTGAATGCATGTCTGGTTTTGAAACAATTTCCATTAATCCAACACCAGCTCTATTTAAGTCAATAAATGACTTTGAAGGACTCATATCATGGATAGATTTACCAGCGTCTTGTTCTAAATGAAGGCGTTCTACACCGATTTTACGGGTTCCTTCTGTGGTTGTTACTTCAATATATCCTTCACCAACAATTGGATGGTAGAGTTGGCTTATTTGGTATCCTTGGGGTAAATCTGCGTAAAAATAGTTTTTACGGTCGAATCTTGAATATTTATTGATAACAGCATTTAATCCCAATCCTGTTTTAACGCATTGTTCGATACATTTTTCATTAACAACAGGTAACATGCCAGGGAAAGCAGCATCAACAAATGAAACATGTGTATTTTGTTCAGCACCAAATGTAGCAGATGCCCCTGAAAAAACTTTAGAATTTGATATAATTTGGCAGTGAACTTCTAAACCAATCACCAATTCCCAGTCGTTTGTTTTTCCTTTGATTGTATAGGTCATTTTATTATCCTTTCACATGGTGAGGTTTTTTATCGAATCCTGCTAAAGATTCTAACACACCTGAAACTTGAAATACTGTATTTTCATCAAAGTGTTTACCAATAACTTGCAATCCAATTGGAAGGCCGTTTTTAGCAATTGTAATTGGTAATGCTAATGATGGAACACCAGCTAATGATGCTGGTGTTGTGAATACGTCACCTAAATATGTATCAACAGGACTCATATTTTGCATAGCTTCATATGAAAGAGCTGTTGTTGGTGCTGCTGGTGCAAGAATTGCATCAACAGATTCAAAAGCAGTAATAAAATCATTATAAATCAAACGTCTAACACGTTGTGCACGGGTATAATAGGCGTCATAGAAGCCAGCTGATAACACAAAAGTGCCTAATAATATACGACGGATGACTTCAGGACCAAATCCATCAGAACGAGTATTCTCATACATCTCATCTAAAGTTTTACCATCAACACGGGTTGTGTATCTAACCCCATCATATCTAGCAAGATTTGATGATGCTTCTGCACATGCGATGATATAATAAACAGGTAAAGCATATTTTGTGTGTGGTAATGAAATTTCAACAATTTCTGCACCAGCATTCTTTAGCAATTCAATACCTTTATCCCAAGCAGCTGCAATTTCTGGATTGAGTTCTTTTGAACGATATTCTGTTGGGATACCGATTTTTTTACCTTTAATATCACCAGTTAAAGCTTTTGTATAGTCTGGAACTGGCGTATTAACAACCGTTGAATCTTTTGCATCATAACCAGCCATTTCACCAAGTAAAAGGGCACAGTCTTTAACTGAACGAGCCATTGGACCTGCTTGGTCTAATGAGGAAGCGAAAGCAACGATACCATATCTTGAGCAACGGCCATATGTTGGTTTGATACCTGTAATACCACAAAAAGAGGCTGGTTGTCGAATAGACCCCCCTGTGTCTGAACCTGTAGCTCCCATACATAAACCAGCACTGACTGCGGCAGCAGAACCACCAGATGATCCACCAGGGACAAGTGTATATTCACCATTTTCATCAGTCCAAGGATTTTTTGTAACTCCAAAGTAACTGGTCATTGTTGATCCACCCATAGCAAATTGGTCGGTGTTCACTTTACCTAACATAATTGTCCCAGCATCTTTTAAGTTTTGAGAAACTGTTGACTCGTATGGTGGAATAAAGTTTGACAGTATTTTTGATGCAGCTGTTGTTTTTACCCCCTTTGTGCAGTATAAATCTTTATTTGCAATTGGGATACCTTCTAAACGACCAATTTTTTCACCATTAGCTCTTTTTTTATCAGATTCTTGTGCTTGTGCTAGAGCTAACTCTGGTGTTTCTGTAATATAAGCGTTTAAGAAACGGGCTTTTTCCATCTCAGCTAAGTGAGCTTTTGTTAGTTCGACAGCTGAAATCTCTTTTTTTTCAAGAAGGCTTAATGCTTCTGAAATATGTAAATCTACTAAATTTGTTGTCATTTAAATTACTCCACCATTTTAGGAACAACATAGAAACCATGAGCTGATTCTGGTGCATTTGCCATTAATTCATTTTGCAATTCACCTGTTGTTACTTCATCAGTTCTAAGACCTGGTTCTTGCATAGAAACACTTATAAGTGGTTCTACATTATCAACATTAACTTCTTTAAGTTCTTCAACCCAGTTCAAAATACTATTAATATCTTTTGTAAATTTTTCTTCTTGATCAGCAGGGAAATGTAACCGTGCTAATTTTGCAATATTTTTGATTGTTGTTTCGTTAAAACTCATTTTTAACTCTCTTTGTTATAGGTTACCGTTTTATTTGGTTTTTCAAGGGATAAAATGCCTTTTTTTTGCAAAAAAGTCAAGAAAAATAGCGTATCAACCAAATAAAATAATTATATAAAAATAACTCTACAGCTTTATAAAAGATGAAAAACTAAGCTTTGAAGGTGTCATGAAGTACATTGGGGCTGAAAGAGGTAAAAATATTTTAATCTTTATGTTTTTATTAATTGTTTTTTTATTTGTTATATAATATAATAAGATAGGGTATATATAAGAAGGGGGTTTATATGCGAGAACCAATTTTAAAAGCTGTTGCAATGCCACCTCGGGTTTTTTGGGCACCGATGTATCCTGCTGTTATGAATTTTGCTATGCAAGCAGGGATTATGAGTATTTTTACAATAGCATTAAACATAAGTCCAATTTATTTTATTGGAACAATTGCACTGGTTCATGCTATAATAGCGGCATATTCTGCTAGAGAGCCTCATTTATCTAAAATGTTGATCACTTTTGGTCCAATGGCAACACCATCTAAAAATATATATAAATCAAAAGGCAATAAACTTGCTCCATAAGGAAAGTCGATAATGAATGATATTCAATTTGATATGAATGTGTTTGATTTACTAGCACAAGGGACGTCTTCTTTTTCTACATTAGTTGCATTAATAGGTGTTTGTGCGGCTATGTTTATTATGTCTGTATTTGTGACAAAATTGGGTGATATTATTTTACCAAAACCAAAAGAAACAAGAGTTTCTGACTTTTTGCCTTTTAGTCGGTTAGATGAAGATGGGGCAACAATTCATATGAAAAATGGTTCATTAGCCCGTGTTTTTGAAGTTCGTGGTGCGGATACGACATTATTAACAGGACCAGAACGTTTGGCTTTAGCACAAGCTAGAAAGCAATGGATTGATTCAATGGCTTCTTTAGAAGTTGTTTCAAGGGTAATCACCATTAGAGAACGAATCGCTTTAAATGAAATGGGAGAGCATAGAGATAGTAAGCTTTTAAGGCGTGTTTCTCAAAAATGGATGGAAAATATGAGACGTGTTTATAGAAATAAACATTATATTATTATTTCTATAAATGACCGTAAAAATGCAATGGATGATTTGCAACAAGCCTCTTTAGCATTGACATCTATATTAGATGTATATGAGCCTGTATTAATTTCTGAAAAAACACCACATAAACATAATGACAAGAGTCCATTTTGGGTTTTTGCACAATTAGCAAGCCCATTGTCTATTCCGCAACCAAGAATTGGTATTGAAGAAGGGGATAGTTTAAATGCTTTATTAACAGCTGATTATATTCATTTTACAAAAGATGAAGGAATTATTAAATTTTTTGCTGGTGATATTATTAAATATGGTATTTGTATCGGTATTCGTAAACCTGGTGATTTTATGGATGAACAAATGATTGCTGATATTATTAGCATCGATTGTGAAGTTACGTTGGTCCATAACATTAAAGCAATACCAATGATTAAGGCTAATATGCTTTTAATGCAACAACGTAGAATGGCTTGGCTAACAACATTTTCAACAAACGTTCAAGCTCAATATAATACTGCACTAGAATGGATGGATCAGTCTGATGCTGATGGACAAACATTAAATGAATATGCGATGTCAGTGTTTATTTTTGGTGATACAAAGGAAGAATTGAAATTTGGTCAAGAAGAAATTGAAAAGATTTGTCGTCTTTACAATGTGACACCTGTAAGAGAAGGGTGGGCGGCACAAGCAACTTTTTTTGCTCAATTCCCAACGTATGAAATTTATCCGAGAACGTTTTTATATTTATCACGCGTTGTTGCCTGTGCGGTTTGTATTGATAAAACAGCTGAGGGTCGTCAAAAATCTGATTGGGGTCCAATGCCTCTTTCTTATTTTAGAACAATTGCAGGAACCGCTTATGCGTTTCAATTTCACGTTTCAGAAGAACAGTATGCTGTTGCACATACAGCTTTAATTGGTCCAACAGGGCAAGGTAAAACAACGCTTTTTTCTTTCCTTGCTGGTCAATCTATGCGTATTCCTGATTTAAGAACATATTTCTTTGACCGTAACAATGGTGCTAAAGTTTTTGCGTTGATGCAGGGGGCTCCATATGTTAAATTTGATGGTGGTGAAGAATCTGTTTCATTAAACCCTTTTGCGGTTCCAGATTCTTCTGATACACGGGCTTTTTTAAGAACTTGGTTGCGTGATATTACAGGAGGTACAGACGCTGTTTCAGAACAAGAAATAGCACGAGCAGTGACAACAGCTTTTGAGTATTTAAAGCCAGAGGAACGGTTGTTAAAAAATCTTTATAAGAGTTGTTTTGCTCCTAATGGTTATATGCGTCGTGAGCTTTTTAGATGGGTAAATGATGATCAATATGGTCGTGTTTTCAACTCATTAACTGATAATTTAGATTTGTCTAGTAGATATATGGCTTTTGATTTTACAACTATTTTCCAAGATAGTGTTTTGGCTCCAGCTGTTATTAGTTATGTGATGTATCGTATACAGACTTTATCAACAGTAATGGGTACACCAAGTTTAATCATGATTGATGAAACAGCACCAATGCTTGAACACCCAATGTTTAAAGATAGTTTTATTGTTGGTTTGCGTGAAGGACGTAAAAAACGTCAGGCGTATCTTTGTGCTTTCCAACAACCACGGTTTTTGGATGATAATGGGTTGGGTGATGTTATTCGTGGGCAATGTCAGACAGTTATTTTCTTTAGAAATCCGCAGGCGAATCCATCAGACTATGCAACATGGAATTTAACACCAAGAGAAATGAATTTTATTCTTGGGAAAGAATTTGTTGATAGAAAGTATGCAATTTTAGTTTCTAGACCTGCTATCCATGAATCGGTTATTTTAGATGTTGATTTAAGCAGTTTAGGTCCACTTCTTAAAATTTATTCATCTGGTAATAAGAGTGTTATATTGGCCGAAAGATTGGCTAAACAAATACAAGATTCAGATGCACTTGTACAAGCTTATTTAGAACAAGCATAATTAAAAAAGCCTGATAAAATCAGGCTTTTTTAACTTAATCAATACCAATTAATTTATATTGTCTAATTGAAAGTATAATAAGTAATATTGCACTTATTCCTACAAGAGCATAAATTAATCTAGAAACTAAAGTCATTGGACCAAATAAGGCTGCAATAAGGTCAAAACCAAAGAATCCAACTAATCCCCAATTAAGTGCTCCAATTAAACAAACAAGTGCTAAAATTTTGATAAGTATTTGCATGATTTTCTCCTTTTGTAAGCATTAAGTAAATAATATGCATTCTTATTTTTTCAATACAAATTATATTGAAAAAATGATGTATATACGAAAGAATTGTGAAAAAATACAAACAAAATTAAACTATAGGTTGTGTTTTTATTTTATAAATGTTAAAAATAGATGTTTTTAAAAAGGATGAAGGAGATGAAATGAATAATATTAATAAAATAGAATATGCAATTCAGAATATGTATTTTTTTAAACAGTTTTTGCCAGCGGATGAATTTTATGAGTTTTTAGAAGATTTTATTCTTTTATATAAAAATAGAAATATTTTTAATGCTGAAAGTAACATTTACAGAGATATTATAACTGAAAAATATGAACTTCCAATTCAAGAGGTTATTTTCGAAAGTATATATGAAACACCTAATTTTACTATGGAAAAGGATAATTATCCTCGGTTGTTTGATGAGGTTTATATGGTTTTTAAACATTTAAATAATTTAATTCAAAATAATAAATTTAAAGAGGCATTAGAATTTTTTGACCTAATGCCTGTTTTTGAAAAAAAGATGAGTTATGATAATGGATAATTATTTTATCTCAGTATAATCGACATCAATAATATTTTCTTTTGTTTCCTTTTTATTGTTTTCATGTCTTTTGATGAAAATTTGGGGTTTAATTCTGATATTAGATACAATAAAAATGCGTCTAATAATGTATAACAATCCTAAAAATAAAATAATTGGTATCGTTATATAAGCTGCAATATAAATTAAAAAAAACGCAATCCCTAAAAGGATGATAAAGAAAAGTATATTAATACTGGAGAATAAAAACGTTGTAATAATTTCAAAAAGTGGCATTACTTTTCCTCCAAAATTGTTTTAAGTTTATATATATAATCTAAAGCATCACGAGGAGAAAGAGCATCAACATCTAATTTTTTAAGTTCTTGCTCAACACGTGATTCTTTTACTTCAGATATTGTTTTTAAACATTGAGAAAACAAGGGTAAATCCTCAAATAAAGGTTTTTGGTCTTTCTTTTTATCTTCTAATCTTTCTAAGATATCTTTTGCACGTTCTAAAACAGAAGCGGGTAATCCTGCTAATTTACCAACATGTATACCATAAGATCTATCCGTTGCTCCTTGGCAAATTTCATGCAAAAATACAATTTCACCCTTCCATTCTTTTATCCGCATTGTATATAATTCAATTTTATCCATGCGATTTGCAAGAGCTGTTAGTTCATGATAGTGTGTTGCAAAAAGGGAGCGACATTTATTAACGTCATGCAAATGCTCTATTACAGACCACGCAATAGATAAACCGTCATATGTTGCTGTTCCTCGCCCAACCTCATCTAAAATAACGAGCGATTTCTCTGTTGCATTATTTAAAATAGTTGCAACTTCAACCATTTCAACCATAAAAGTTGATCGCCCTCTAGCAAGATCATCACTGGCACCCACTCTTGAATATAATTTATCAATAATGCCAATTTTGGCATATTCTGCAGGGACAAATGAACCCATTTGAGCTAAAATGGCAATAACAGCATTTTGTCTTAAAAAAGTACTTTTACCTGCCATATTAGGTCCTGTTATTATCCATAACAAACTTGTATCATTGCTCATTTTGCAGTCATTAGGTATAAATGTGGCCATGTCATTTTGAATAAATTTTTCAACAACGGGATGTCTGCCATCTTTTATATCAAAAGAATTATCGTTTGTTAAAATAGGTCGTGTCCAATGGTTAATTTCACTATAATAAGCAAGTGAGCTAGCAACATCGATATTTCCAAGAGCTACACAGGTTAACGAAATATCATCAGCAAGTGCTTGTATATCTGCCACAAATTGATTAAAAATAGCAAGTTCCATTTCAAGAGAAAGTTCTTTTGAATGAAGTATTTTTTGTTCAAAGTCAATCAATTCTTCAGATGTAAAACGCACGAAGTTTAACATGGTTTGCTTGTGGATAAATCCATATGATTTATCATTTAAAAAACGTTCGGAATATTTTATTGGAATCTCGATATAATAACCAATTAGATTGTTAAAAGCGATTTTGATGTTAGATATACCTGTTTCCTCTGCATATTTTTTTTGCATTTGAGTGAGCATATATTTTGCATTTTCTTGTATTTCAATTAACTCATCTAGTTGAGGTGAATATCCCATATTGATAAATTCACCGTTTCGAGCCAATTGATTTTTAAATTCAGGATTAATCGCTTTGATGATTTCGTTAGAAAGGCTCTCATATTCATTGAGTTGTTTCAAATCAATTTTTAAAGATTCTGGTAGCATTTCATCTGAAACGATTTTACGAATCTGTGGCAATAAATGTAATCCTTTTGCCATTGTTAATAGTTCTTTGGGTGTGCTTTTTCCGAGTAAAATACGAGCTAAAGCTCTTTCAATATCTGGAATGTTTTTTAAAATATCTCTAAGTTCATCTCTAATTAATGGATATTGAACAAAAAAATCAATTTTATCTAAACGATTATTAATTTCTTCAATGCTTAAAAGAGGTGAGGTTAGTTGTGCATGTAAGCATCTTGCTCCCATGGGGGTCTTTGTGACGTTGATTGTTTTTAAAATACTTGTTTCATTTTTCTCACTTAAAGATGTTGTTAACTCAAGACTAAGTCTTGTTGAAGCATCAATTTCCATAAATTTGTTAGAGTGTGTTTTTATAGGGAGATGAAGTGCTGGACGCGAACCCTTCTGTGTGTGAGAAATATATGAAAGGAGAGAACCACATGCGATAATTTCATGTCTTTCAAATTGCGTTAAATCAAGATTGTCAAAAAACTCAGTTAAATCATCTTGTGCTTTTATGAAAGAAAAATACTCTGTTCTCCAAAATGTGTATCTTTCATCAGATTCTTTAAGTATTGATGGATGGTTTTCAATAAAACCCTCTTGCAATAAAATTTCAGCAGGATTTAATCGTGTAATGACAGAAAAAATATCTGCTGAACTACATGTTTGCGTGAAAAATGCACCCGTTGAAATATCTGCCCAGGCAATTGCAAAGTCATTAAATCCAGAAACAATTGAGATGATAAAGTTATTTTTACTTGCTTCTAATAATTCATCTTCTACAAGGGTACCCGCTGTTACAATTCTAACAACATCACGTTTGACGATGGCGGTTGAACCTCTTTTTTTTGCTTCTGCTGGATCCTCAAGTTGTTCACAAATGGCAACTTTATAACCAGTTTTCACAAGTCTTATAAGATAACTTTGATAAGCATGAAATGGGACACCACACATTGGGATATCCTCACCAGTATCAGATTTGTTACGACTGGTTAAGACAAGTCCAAGTTCACGAGAAGCTATTTTTGCATCATCATAGAACAATTCATAAAAATCACCCATTCTGTAGAATAATAAACAATCTTGATGTTGTTCTTTAATCTTGCAATATTGAGCCATCATTGGTGTTTGTTTTTTTTCTTTCATTTTATGCTTTCCTTTTCTTTGGGAATCTATTATACTGGATGTATGATAAAAAGAAAAGTTAAAAAATCACCATTTTACTTGTTTCGCTTCTTAGCACGGATTTTTGTTTTAAATGTCCCAATAGTTATCGCTTTGATTTGTCTATTGTTTTTGGGAAAAGTTAATTTTTTAACAGCATCTTGTTTTTTTCTTGTTTTTTTTATTTTAACATCGATTTGGACGATATATGTTTTTCATGAGCAAGAACAATTTATTTCATATTTAAAAGATTTATCCCAAGGAAGGGATGTTGATTTGCCCCATGTGCATAAGGGTATCTTTGGTTCATTTAGGTTAGCTGATGCCTTTTTGTCGGTTAAGCACCGTTGGTCAAATCAAACGATTTCAGCAGATCGTATTTTAGAAAATTTGCCAGATCCTTTGTTTCTTATTAATAATCAAGGTGTAATTGTTTTTATTAATAAAATGGCAAGAAATTTTTTTGGTGATACTATTTTACATCAAAAATTTGATGTTGTTTTTTCATCAACTGAGTTTTTAAATGCTTTTGAACAATTATCAAGTGAAAAAAGTCGTCAAGAATGGTTTGAATGGGATTATGAAGATGATAGTTTCTATTCTTTTCAAGTTCGTTTAGAGCGTTTACCCGCACCTGCAAAAAATGGTGGTGTTATTGTAGTGGCTATGAATGATGTAACGCAGTTAAAGCTTTTTAAACAACAACAGGCTGATTTTTTTGCAAACGCTAGTCATGAATTAAAAACACCTTTGTCTGTTTTATCTGGATTTATTGAAACTTTGCAAGGTGCTGCTAAAGATGATGAAATTGCTCGTGAAAAATTTTTAAATTTAATGGCGGAGCAAACTTCTCGTATGACAAATTTAGTTCAAGATTTATTGGTGTTGTCAAAAGTTCAAATGACTCAAAAAGAAAATAGAACAGATATTATTCCTGTGGTAGATTTGTTACAAAGTGTCATTAATTCTTTGGAAAACAAAGCATTAAATGCAGGTAAAAAAATAGAACTTAAATTACCACATGATATTCCTCGTTTAATCGGTAATAAAAATGACCTTGTTCATGTTTTTCAAAATTTGATTGATAATGCGATAAAATATGGTGCTCAAGATTCGGTTATTACCGTGAAAGCACAGTTATGTTCTGGATTCCCTAAAAAATCGGATAAATATTTTAGTGACATTCGGCAAGTTGTTATGATTAGTGTTCATAATGTTGGCACACCGATTGCTCCTCAAAATATTTCAAGGTTGTTTGAGCGTTTTTACCGTGTTGATAATATAAAAAGTAGATCGGTTGAAGGTACAGGGTTAGGGCTAGGTATTGCACAACAAATTGTCAATAGTCATGAGGGACTAATAGATGTGCAAAGTTCTTTGAAAAAAGGGACGATATTTAGTGTTTATTTGCCGATTGATTTTTAATCATCTTGTCTTTTCAATACATCAGCTAATACCATATATAAGCGTCCAATATCAGAGCCAATTAAAATACTCATCAAAAGTTTGTTTTCATCTTCTTTTTGCACTTCTTTCATCATATCTTCAAATTCCGTCATATATCTGGTAATAGCTTGATTAAAGTCTTCATTTTCAATGTATAATTCTTTAATTTGTCGGTGTTGTGTTTCTGAAATCATTTTAGTAATGTGACGCATGAAGACTGTTTTATCGCCATCATAATATTTTTTCCACAACGATGATTCGGCTTTTGGTGAAAAAATGTGTGCCATATCAATTGAAAATGTTTGCAATTTATCTAAAATTGAGGAGGCATTTTGTAGAAAATCAACGGGTTTTTTTATGGATATTTCATTTTGTGTTTGATTATTGTTTTCTAAATTATGTGGAGAGGCAATCTGAGCGGTTTCTTTTAACTCAATTGTTGCAGATTTTAATTTTTCAACGGTGTTATCAAGTGTCTGGATAATGTTTTCATGGTGCGATTTGAGCGTTGTATCAAGATCATTAATTTTTTGTGAGGATGAAACAAGCATTTTCTCTAAAGTTTCTTGATGGTTTTTAATGAAAGATTCAGCTTGCATAAGCGTATTATTATGGCTACGGACAGATGTTTGAGCTTTTAAAATAATATCTTCATGATTTTTTAAAAATGAATCTGATTTTTCAAGAGCTTCTGTTTGAATATTAAGAACGGCCTTAGCCTGTTTTAATCTACTTTCTAGTTGTGTTTCCTTTTTATTTGAAATTTGTTCATAGTCGCTAATAAGTTCTTTTATGTTAACAAGATTTGCTTCAATTTTTTCAGAGGTTGTTTGTGTCCCTACTAAAATGTTTCTCGCATTTGTATCTGATTCTTTTAGTGTTGTTTCAATTTTTTTCAATTCACTAGATACATTTTGTAAATCATTGATTGCTGGTTCAAATGTAAGATTTGTTTCTTTTATTAATCGTTGTAATAAAGCTAATTTTTCATTAAATGAAACAGCACTTTGAGAAACTTGTTTCCCTGCTTTTAATGTGTGCGAATTTAATCTATCTACACTTTCAGAGATTTCTCTAATACTATTGGATGTATTAATACTTAGTTGTTGAATTGTGTGAGCTATTTCTTCAGACCAATGATTAAGTTGTGTGCTTAAATCTTGTGTTTGATGGGCGGTTGTTGCATAAACTTTTTTAAATTCTTGGACTTGTTCGCGTAATGTTTTTATAATAGACCTTGTATATGTTGCCCCATTATTTGTTGGATAAATAAGTTCGCCAAGAAAAGACCGTAAGGATTGTGATTCATATTCAAGTTGATTTGCTCTATCAAAATAGGAACTAATTAAAATTGCAATAACAATTGGAATAAAAAGACCACATAATCCTCCGATAAACTCTGCGGGGGATAATTCATGGCGAGTGTTCCACCATCCTGAAGAAAACAAATAATCCCAAATAAAAGCAAGCCAGACCGCTGAAAAAATTGCAGCAGCAATAAATCCTTTTTTATCCCACCAAGGTTGTTTGATTGGTTTATCAATGTTGAGAACTAAATCTTCTTGATGAGGTAAATTGTTTTGGGTTATAAACATGTTGACTCCTTATAAAAACACCTAGGGAAATTATAATCATCTTTGTTTTTAAAAGCAAGAAAAAACAACTCATATAAAATCAAAATATTTCTTAATTTTATTGAATTAAAAAGTGTTTAAAAATTTTAAAAGAAAAAATAGACGGTTAAGCATCTTAAAAATATTCTTTTAAAATATTGTCGGCATTCTCTGGTGTGAAGGTAATAGCGTTTTTGAATTGGTTTTTAAACCAAGTGATTTGTCTTTTTGCATAATGTCTTGTTTCTTGTGTGGCTTTAATAATCATTTCTTTATTGGTAATTTGATTATCAATCCAATCAGATATTTGTTTGTATCCAATTGCTTTTGTAACGCCACCAGAAGCATTATTAGATTTAAGATATTTTACTTCATCAATTGCCCCATTTTGTAGCATTTGAATAAATCTAGAATTGCACCGTTGATAAAGCCATGCTCTGTCGGGGTTTAAAAAGAATATTTTGAAGTTTTCATTAATAATTTTTATTTTTGGTTGTTCTTGAAAATATTTAATAGATTTTCCAGTTGTTAGTTGGATTTCTAAAGCTCGCTTCAATCTCTGAGGGTCTTGTGCGTTGCAGTCAATAACTTTTGCTTTTATTTCTTCAATAGGCATATTCCGTACCAATTCTCGTATATTGGGATCAATATCTGGCATAGGAGATATCCCTTCAACAAGTGTTTTTATGTACATGCCAGTTCCACCAACGAAAATTGGATTTTTAAGAGAGTTTATAATGGATTTTACATCATTTAACCATGATGTAACACATGCTGTTGTGTTGAAATCTAGATAGCCATATAAATGATGAGGAATTCCTTGTTGTTCATCAAATGTCGGTCGTGCAGACAGAATGGTGAGATCTTGATAAACTTGCAAAGCATCAGCGTTTACAATTTCACCTTCTATATGTTTTGCTAATTTTAAAGCAAAAGAAGATTTTCCGCTTGCGGTTGGGCCGACAATGATAGGGATAGTTTTTTGCATAGAAATGTTATGTTTTTCCTTGTATTTTTTGATAAAAGACGTTAAAGTAATAGTATAATATTTTTGCTAAAAAATCAACCAAAAGGTTTCTTTTGTTTTTTTATAGAGGATTTATGTTTTTAAAAAAAATCATTTTAAGTTGTTTTATGCTTGTTTCTGGATGTGGTTTTACACCCTTATATTATGCAGGTGATGAGTTAGCGAAAACAGAACAGGTTTTTGTTGCTCCTATTTCAGAATATAATGGGTATGTTTTAAGACAGGAAATTGAAAATACACTTAATCCAAAGCATATTAATGGTCCTAAAAAATATATTTTAGAGGTTAATTTGGATAACCCATCATTATCTGATCAAAGCATACAGGGGGATAATTTTGCAAGTCGTAAAAAGATGACACTTACCGCTAAATACAAATTAATCGATAAAGAAACAAACAAGGTTTTATTATCTTCTTCAACAACCGCACTGGGTGCATTTAACGTTTTTTATGAGCCATATACAACCTATCAAGCTGAAACAAAGCAAACTCAAGATTTGGTTAAGATTGTATCAAACAATATTGTTTTGCAAGTGGTGGCATATTTGAAGCAACAAGAGGTAAATAGTGAAAGCAAAGCCAGCACAAATTGAGTCTTTAAAAAAACAGATTTGTTCTGTTTTTAAAATGGCACTTGTTCATGGTTCTGATTTTGGTGTTGTAGAAGATTGTGCACAACGCATTATCCGAATGGTTATCCCTGATAAAAACGAGTTTTCACTTATTAAACTAACAAAATCTCATTTAAAAGAAGCACCAACTCGTTTGTTAGATGAGGGAAATATGTCTTCCTTTTTAGGAGGGAGAAAATTAATTTGGTTAAAAGATGCTGATAACACCCTTACTGAATCGATTGAAAGTTATTTAAATTTTATACAAACAGATACTTTTTTATTGATAACAGCAGATGCTTTGCAAAAATCATCTGCTTTGCGTAGTTTGGCTGAAAACGCCTCAGACGCTTTGGAGTTGGCATGCTATTCGGATGATGAAAAAGATACCCGTTTGTTGATATCATCTTATTTAAGAGAGCAGGGGTATACTCCCGATTCTGATGCGATGGATTTTTTAGTGGATTCTTTAGTTGAAAATAGAATTATCACATTGTCCGAGCTGAATAAATTAATCACTTATTTAGGTAATAAAAAACAAATTTCATTAACAGACGTACAAGCGGTTATTCCCAAAACAGAAGCTGCTTCATTTGATGAATTATGTCAGGCTGTTTCACTTGGTAAACAACAATTGGCTGATAAAATATGTCGTAATTTACTTGTAAATGGTGAAACGCCTGTTTCAATTGTTCGTATATTAATGGGACATTTTAACAAACTTTTACTTGGTATAGATATGTTAGAGAATGGTGTTTCAAAAGATGACATATTGAAAAAAGTATTAAGAGCGAATCAATTTAAACAAAAAGATATTATGATGTCTCAGATCTATTTGTGGAAAAAAACATATGTTTTAAAAGTATTGCAATTATTACTTGAAACTGAAAAGCAAACAAAAACATCTGAACTGCCTGCTGAATTAATGCTAGAACGGACAGTTACAGCAATAACGGGTATTCCTAAAAAAATTAAGAGATATTAATTAAATATTTTTAATAATTCCTCTGTTTTTGATGGAATAAACTTGATTATTTCCAACGATTAAATGGTCCTCAAGCTCAATAGCAAGCGTTGCAAGTTGCTCAGCTAACATATGCGTATTTTTGATGTCTGAGTCAGATGGTACAGGTCTTCCAGAGGGATGATTATGAACCAAAATGATGCTAGCTGCTTTTGTGGAAACACATTGATTGATAATTTCTGAAGGCATTATTTTAACACTTTCTCTTGCATTTGTATTAGAGATGGTTGTTGTAATAACCTTTTTCTTTCGATTTAAATAAATAATCATCAAATATTCACGGTCTTGATGAGATAATTGAAGGCGGAGAAAATCTAAAATCGAATCCCAATCATCAAGATATGTTTCTTTTTTAACTTTTGGTGACAGCATTTGTAAACATGTCGCTTCAACTGTTTTGAGCAAACAAATCGTGCTTTCTTTTACGCCTTTAACGTCTTTTAACATTTCAATAGGAGCATTTAATACATCCCTTAATGTTACAAATTTACGTAAAAGTTGTTTTGCAATTGGCTTAACATCCTTTCGTGGGATAGAATACATGAGTAAAACTTCTAAAAGTTCAATTTCTGTAAGAGATGTGCCACCTTTATCTAGAACCTTATCTTTCATTCTAGAACGATGTCCAATATAATCAGGAATAACGGTTTCATTATTTTCTACTGTCAAAATAACCCCCATTTTACTTATACGGTGGAAAGGTATATCCTTTAGGTGACAAAGTGAAAATTTCATATCCATTTTCTGTAATCCCTAAAGAATGCTCAAATTGTGCGGAAAGGGATCTATCCTTTGTAATGGCTGTCCAACCATCTGCTAAAATAGTTGCTTGATGTGTTCCAATATTAACCATTGGTTCAACTGTAAATATCATGCCAGGAACAAGCTTCGTTCCTGTGCCTGGTGTGCCATAATTTAAAATATTTGGTTGAGCGTGAAAAACTTTACCAATCCCATGGCCACAAAAATCAAGAACAACAGAATAGTTTGAACGAGCTGCTAATTTTTGCATGGCATATCCAATATCGCCTGTTGTATTTCCAGGAATACATTGCTCAATCCCCGCCATCATTGTCGCATATGTTGTTTCAACCAAACGACGCGCTTTAAGTGGCGGTTTTCCAACATAATACATTCGAGAGGTATCACCATACCACCCGTTTAAGATAACAGTTACATCAATATTAATGATGTCCCCATCTTGTAAAATCTTTTTTTCAGAAGGAATCCCGTGACAAATCACATGATTGGGTGAGATACAGGTTGATTTTGGATATCCGTTATAACCAATGCATGCAGAAATACCCCCGTTTTTTCGCATAAAAGCATCCATCAAATCGTCTAAGTAACCCGTTGAAACACCTGGTTTTACAAATGGGGTAATGTAATCAAGTGTTTCAGCGGCTAGACGACCTGCTTTTCGCATGCCATCAAATTCTTCAATTGGGTAAATTGTAACATTCTTAATCATTGTATACTCATTAATAACTAACTTACTAACACAATAGCTTTTTTTTTGTTTTTTAGCAAGAAAAATCTTGTTGAAGAAAAATTTAATGTTATAATCTTGATAAATTAAATAATGAGAAAGGATAGGCTATGTTTTCATTACAAAAATGCTTAATGGCAGGTATTATTGTTTTTTTTATACTGTATTATATGCTTAGGAATTCACCGCTTACAAATTAATTTTTTATTTTCAAAATAAAATCATCTGTTTTTTTAATAAAGAATGAAACTTGGATATTTAAAAATATTTGGTTGACAATCTTTTTGGTATTTGCTATAGTCTACTTACCTAAGAAGGGGTGGGTCTTGTCTCTAGTAGAGAGACTCAAATTATATTGCTTTTTGAAAGGATATAAAAATGGCACAAACACGTACAAATGTACTATCACTATTATACTCAAGAAATTCATTATCTCTTTATTTGGCTGAAGTTAATAAATTTCCTATGCTTGATGCAGATCAAGAATATATGCTTGCAAAACGTTTTCATGATGATAATGATATTAATGCTGCTCATCAATTGACAACATCTCACTTGCGATTGGCTGCAAAAGTTGCACTTTCATTTAGACATTATGGTTTATCATTAGCGGATTTAATTTCTGAAGCAAATATTGGTTTAATGCAAGCAATTAAGCGTTTTGATCCTGATAAAGGTTTTCGTTTGGCAACTTATGCAATTTGGTGGATAAAAGCCTCTATTTCAGAATTTATTTTAAAATCTTGGTCGTTGGTTAAAATAGGGACGGTTGCAACACAAAAACGCCTTTTTTATAATCTACATAAAATTAAATCTCGCTTAGGTTTGTATGATGAAACAAGTTTAAACGATGAAACAGCAGAGCAAATTTCAAAAATGCTTGGCGTTACAAAAAAAGATGTTATTGAGATGGAACAGCGATTGAGTGGGGATTCGTCTTTAAATGCAACATTGTCTTCTGACACGGGAACTGACCATCAAGATATGTTAGCTGATTCTGCTATTTCTATCGAAGAAGATCTTGGTAATCGAGAAGATATGGCTTTAAAAAAACGACTCCTTTTACAGGCAATTGAAACATTATCAGATAGGGAAAAGACAATTATTTCAAAACGTTTTTTAACAGATGATCCTGTGACTTTGGAAGATTTAGGTATTCAATTTAAAATTAGCAGAGAGAGAATCCGTCAAATTGAAAATAAGGCGTTTGAAAAGATTTCAAAATATGTAAAGGCACAGGCAGCACATCTTGTGATTTAAAAATATATTTTTTGTTTGAGTTAGTTAAAAGAGTCACATAAGTGGCTCTTTTAATT
>CALARE010000042.1 GCA_937888725.1 uncultured Alphaproteobacteria bacterium
CGAGTCACATTTAAACGAAAGGAAGTCACATGAAACCAATTTCAGATCGCATTTTTATCAAACTAAACACACAAAATCCAGCGACTTCAACGTCATTGATACTCCCTGATGCTGAGCTTAATCACTTAAGTGCACATCAAGGGGTTGTCCTATCCGTTGGGGAGCTGGTCAGCACTGTCAAAGCGGGAGATGAAGTTCTTTTTCACCCCTTTGACGATTTAAAAACACCCGACCCAGATGTGGTCGTTATTCGTGAAAAGAGCCTACTTGGCATATTGAAAAACTAAAAAACAAAAGGAAAGAAACATGACAAAACAAACAAAAAATGCAACAAAAAATCAAACAACTATCCCACATTCAACAATGACAGAAACACCGCAACATCCTGTTGAAATGAAAGATGACGCTTCACAATTAGAGGCAAAAATTATCCCTCTTTTTGAGGAGGTGACGCAAAATTTTGCCTCAGCTAAGCCGAATGAAATTATGCTTTCAGAGCAAGAAGAATACCGCCTTGCAAGCTTTTGGCATAATCGGATAAAGGAGGCACAAAAAGTCTATGAGCCTTATTATCAAATGATTAAAAAAGCCCGTCAATTTTATAAAACAGGTTCAAATTTGGATACAACGGGTCTTTTGCAATCGGCTTTATCAGAAAGTGGCTTTAACATCTTTTGGTCATCAATTGAAACGCAAAAGCCTTTTCTTTATTTCAAACAACCAAAACCATACGTTGAACGTTTAAGTTGGAATGCCACGCCCGCCGAACGTGTTGCGGCTAAAATTTTGGAACGTGCTTTGACCTGGAATTTGAATAAGTTTGACTTTGATAGCGTGCTTAAATACGCCCGTAATGACTATCTTATTTCAGGGTGTGGGATTTTGTTTGAAAGCTACCAACCCTCTTTTCAAACCGAGCATATTTTAGGGCAAGAAATCACCCTTAAAACAGATGAAAAGGTTGTTTCCACTTACGTTGATCCGCTCAATTTTTTGATGGACACCGCTCATGCTGGTATTTTTGAAGACGTGACATGGATTGCAAGACGTATCCCGATGCAATTAAAGGATATTGAAACCGCTTTTGGTGAAAAAGCTGTTGATATGTTTGCAATTTCAACGCAAAATGATGAGCAAGAAAGCCCTCTTATTGATGTGTATGAAATTTGGGATAAAGACACACGTCGCGTTTATTATTTTGCACCAACTTATCCCAGTGCTTTTTTGAAAATCCAGTCAGACCCGTTGCATTTAGAAGGGTTTTTTCCTATTCCAAAGCCTATTTTTTCAACGTTAACGACAGACAGCTTGATTCCGCAACCTGATTTTCAAATGATTGAAAAAATCTTAGAAGAACTAAAAGGTGTGACCGATCGGATGCGTCTTTTGATGCAAGCGATTAAAATCAGCGGGGTGTATGACACATCCTTTATGCGGTTGAAAGACATTTTTGATAAAGATGTCACCTTGGTTGGGTTACATGATTTTGACAGATTAAAAGAGTCAGGAGGCTTGAATGGTGTGATTGATTTTATCCCCATTCAACAATACATTTTAGGTTTAGAAGTCTTGGCCAAACGGCGAGATGAGCTTAAAACGGAACTGTTTGAAATTACAGGTGTATCCGACATTATGCGTGGGATGTCAAATAAGGTTGAAACCGCAACGGCTGTTGAAAAAAAGACAGGCTTTGGCACCCTTCGCAATCAAGATAGGCAAAACGATATGCAACGCTTTATTCAAAATATTTATCAAATTAAAGCAGAAATCATCTGTGAACAATTTGATGATCATTTGCTTAAAAGCTTTGTATCAACAGAAGAAGGCTATAGTCTTGAAACATTGGCAGAAGCCATTGCCATTTTAAAAACAGGCAAGCTCAGAAATATGGTCTTATCCATTGAAACAGAAGCCTTTTTTAAACCCGAGGATGAAGCAAAAAAAATCACCCAAGCGGTGGATACGATTTCAAAACTCATCACCCAAGGGATTGGTGCGGTTGCCAATGAACATAACTTGTTACCTCTTTATAAAGAGATGATCTTGCAAACGGTGAATGCCTTACCGCATGCCCGTCAATTTGAAAATGTGATTGAGCAATCTTTTACAAACATTGCTAAGGCTCTTGAAAAAGAGGAAACAGAAACAAGTCTTTTGCCCTCCCTTTTATCCAATCAAAAAAAGATGGTGCATCAGCAAAAGCTTGATATGTTGAAACAAGAGATTCAAAAAGCAGAACTGATGTTGAAGCAAAAAGAACTCCTGTTTAGAGAAAAAGAATTGTTTTATAAAACCAAAAAAGCAGAACTTGATTTTTATGAAACACTCTATAAAGGGCAAGTTGAAGGTCAAAAATCATGGTTGCGTCATGGCAAAGGGCGATTGCCTCAAACCATCAAATTGCCACCCAAGCCTTTTAATCCATTGGGACAAAGGAAAATGCCCCTTCAACCACGTCCTTTTTTCTCTCCATCAAATGAAAAAGAACAACCACAACCA
>CALARE010000043.1 GCA_937888725.1 uncultured Alphaproteobacteria bacterium
CACGATAAAAAAATAAAAATCAATACTTTTTTTAATTTTTATTCATTTTTTATACTTTTATGGATGATTTTCCTTTTCTTCTTCACTGAGTGCTGGATTATCATCTTCAGCGATAAGGTTTAAATCATGCTCATCAGTGATTTTGTCTGGGGATATAACAGGTGAAGCAATATCCTCATTAATACACCGAAGGAGCCAAATATCATATCGCGGATGTTCCATTGCTGACAAGGCTGGATTTGATGAAAACATCCACCCATTAAAAACAAGATTTTGTTTTTGTTCAATATCCTTTTCAAAAACGCGGAAAAATGCCGCATTTTCTGGCATTTCATCTTGTGGTTTTGTGAGACACTTTTCTGGAAAAATCGTCAAAGAACCAAACTCCAATGATTGTCCGACACTCGCCTCAACCGTTGAAACGTGACCTGTAATCTTATCCACACCACGAATCATCATTTTCTTTGTCGAAATATCAGCACTCAACGCAGGCAAAGCGAGAAATGCACATCCCAAAAATAAAAATACTTTTTTCCCCATTGATTATCCTTAATTGGTTGAAAGAAAAATAAATTCTGAAACACTATCTTCTAATGATTTATAATTTTTTGTGTTTTGTATCTGTGAATTATGCGTTAAAAGAGCTTTGCTTTTCCCTGGCGTTAAAGACACATATTTACCGCCCATCATCCCGACATCTGAAATAGCCGCTTCTGTATCTAATGGCAACTTTACAGTGTTATCAATACTCAAAACAACATCTGCCGTATAATCATCCGCATTTAATTTGGTGGACAAAACAGAACCGACCTTAATGCCCGCAATCCGAACATCTGATCCAACCTCTAATCCTCCAATTTTCAAAAAATTTGCCGTTACATGATACCCATCAATTGATTTACGATCTACACGAGAAGCTGCAAAAAACAAGAAAACTCCCGTAAAAATCAACACACAAAAACCTAAAATCGTTTCAACAGGATTTTTTTTCATTTTACATCCTCACTTTCATTGTTTACTACTTCAACCATATCAACTGTTTGTTCGTTGTTCTTAGTGGCATTTGCCTCTAATAAAGATTTTTCTTTTTTCTTTTTCTCACGCATATAAGCATTAACCTTATCCATCAATTGTGTCAGCACAAGTGCATCTTGCGTATATTCCAACTCATCCCCAGATGCACACAGGGCCTCATCCGCTCCTGGGACAATTTCTAGGTGTTTAGAACCCAAAAGGCCATCTGTTTCAATAATTACCGATGAATCAGTTGAGATTTCCATTGGTTTAAAAAATTCCATTTTCACCAAAACTTGATAATTATTATTTAATGTTTGGTCAACAACACGCCCCACCTTAATCCCAGCAATTCTAACATCTGCCCCATTCATCAACCCATCTGATTGATTAAACGGTGCATAAAGCACAAATGCAGATTCCTTTTTTTCATGCACAGACTTTGCATGGGCAAACAAAAGACAAACACCTAACAATAAAACCAATATAACGCCTGCAAAAATCTCTTTATTTTCTGTTTTCATTTTTATTTCCACTTCATAAAACCTTTGTTTATTTGACACAAATTATACCCTTTTGTCAAGCCTCTTTCAATAAATTTTCTATTGACGCATACTGTTTTTTTCATTAAAATAAAAGGTGTATTTTTAAGGAGTTTAATGAAGAAATTTTTATTTACTTTACTGTTTATTTTGTTTTTACACCCCATAGACTGCTTTTCAAAGGGGATAAGCCTTATTAGAGATACAGAAATTGAAAATGTTTTAACCTCTTACGCTCAAAAAATCTTTAAAGTTGCCAATTTAAACCCCACACAAGCCCGTGTTCTTGTGGTTAATGACGGATCGTTTAACGCTTTTGTTGCAGGGGGGCATACCATTTTTGTCCATACAGGGCTCATTACACAATCTAAATATGTTGACGATGTTATGTTTGTCCTTTCACATGAAACAGGACATATTACTGGTGGACATATTACCCGTGGGATTGGTGCGTTAGAACAAGCAAACGCGACTGCTCTTATTTCAACTATTTTAGGGGGTCTTGTTGCCGTTGCGGGACGTCCGGATGCGGGCATTGCTGTTATGATGGGGGGAAATTCATCGGCTGCAGGATTATACACGTCATACAGACAAACAGAGGAAAGTGCCGCAGACAGAACTGCCGCTGATATTATGCAAAAAACAGGATACTCTATGCTTGGGTTTCAAAACACAATGAAACTGATTAAAATGCAAGACAGACTCATGCCTCAAGATGAATGGTCATACTTAAGGACACACCCCATCACACAAAACCGCATCAATGCCTTAGAGCGTTTTTTAAAAAATCCTCAACCGACACATAAAGATATCCGTTTTGATTTAATCAAAGCAAAACTCATTGGCTTTTTGTATCCGCCAGAAAGTACATTTAATATCTATAAAGGACAAAATACGCTTGCCTCTTACTACGCTTATGCCATAGCACATTACCGCAATCGCAATCTCAATCAAAGTTTAGCCTTCATTGATAAGCTTATTGAGGCAAAACCTGACTATCCCTATTTTTACGAATTAAAAGGGCAATTTTTATTAGAAACAGGGCAACTTGAACCTGCTATTCACTATTATGATAACGCATTAAAATACATCTCAAATGCACCACTCATTCGTTTATCATTGGCACAAGCTCTTCTTGAAACCACGCATACAAATAATGCCAAGCGAGCCATCAAAGAGCTAAAACAAGTTTTAGAATCTGATGAAAAAATCCCCTTTGCTTGGCAACTACTTGCAACCGCATACGAACAGACAAATCAACAAGAGCTTATCCCCTATGTGATGGCGGAAAGATATGTCGCTTATAAAGATATCAAATCAGCCAAAAAAATGGCTCAAAAAGCCCTTAAAACGTTAAAAAAGGGTTCTCCTGAATACGTCCGAGCCCAAGATATCCTGTCCTTAAGCCTTCCCAAAGAATCTGGATTTTAAACCAAACAAATAACCGAATATTGTCGAGCGGGATTTTCTGGCTCTCGTCTAAAACTTAAATAAGTCTTATCTTGATAGGTATCATCTTGAATTGAAACAACATTTTCAACCCCTGCTCTTTTTAATCTATGACAAACATATGCGTCAAAATCAAACAGATATTTGCCATTTTGGGCTGGCGTAAAAAAATGATGTTCTGTAACAGGGAATAAGGCACGCATTTTTTCATCCGCCTCAAAACTTTGTTTTTGAATATGCGGACCAACCCCTGCAACAATATTTTCCAACACAGCCCCTTGCTCTAACATTTTTAAAATTGTTGTTTCAATAATTCCTTGAAACGCTCCTTTCCAACCAGCATGAACCGCACCAATAACGTTGTGCTGTGCATCCGCTAACAAAACAGGGGCACAATCTGCCGTTTTAACGGTTAAATGAAGTCCTTTTTTTGTGGTTACCAACGCATCAACTTGAGGCGGTATAACAAACGGTTTTTCAACCACCAAAACATCAGCTGAATGCACTTGATTCATTAAGATAGGATTGATAACATCTTTTGTATCATAAGCATTATAAAATCCATGTTGAATACCTAATAATGCTGATAAATTGCTTGCTTGTTTCATTTTCACCTCTTAAAAAATTTGACTCTTTTTTCTGCAATATGAAGGGTCAAACGATAACCGATAAACACACTTAAAATAACCCATGGAATACACCCCAAAAACATTGATACTCCCCAATCAATAAAAAATAAAGAACAAAAGGCCTTTACCTGTTCCAAAAAGGGAATATCTTTTACAAAAACGTCTTCAATCAAGACCTTTAAAGCCTCGTATCCTGTAATATCATCAAATTGAAAACGCATAACCTGTCCTGTCAGATAAAAAACATAATAAATGGGCACCATTGTTACCACATTTGTCACCCATGTCCACGCTAATGCCAGTGGGAGAGAAAAGTGCCAATGCCATTTTTTAGCCAGACTCCACGTCAATGTAACCAATACCATTTGAATACCTACCAATGGCGTCATTGCCCAACCAAGCCCAACAGCAACACCCCGTGCTTTATAAAGAGCTGGTTGTTTAGATAAGATTATTGGTTCAATTAATTTTTGAAAAATAAGCTGTTTTATTTTCATTGGCTATTCATCAAATTCAATGCGACGTAATTTATTTTTATATGAGCTTTTTTGAATTAAATACAATCCAAACAACACCATTGGCAAGCTCAAAATCTGCCCCATTGACAAATTTTGCCAAATAAATCCTAAATGACCGTCAGGTTCTCTTGTATACTCTAATAAAAACCTAAAAATCCCATAAAGCAAAAAGAAAAGTCCTGTTAAAAAACCTGTTCTTTTTTGAAAACGAGGGGATAACCAATAGATACTGTTTAAAATAACAAATAGTGCAATTCCCTCTAATCCCGCCTCATAAAGTTGGCTGGGATGGCGTGGTTCTGGCCCGCCATCAGGAAATATCATTGCCCATGGAACTGAATGCGTTACACGACCAAAAAGCTCACCATTTGAAAAATTGGCCAATCGCCCTAAAAATAAACCAAGTGGTGCCACACATACCAAAATATCTGACATTTCAAAAATAGGGATTTTCCGTTGTTTTGCAAACAAAACAGTCGCAACAATCACGCCTAACAAGCCACCATGAAAGGACATTCCCCCTTGCCACAAAGCCAATATTTTAAGTGGAAATTCCATATAATACGAAGCATTATAAAAAAAGACATACCCCAATCGGCCACCTAAGATAATCCCAATTGTTGCCCAGACTAAAAAATCATCAATTTTTAAAACTGTAAAAACACTCCCCTTTTCAGTGGACATTTTACGAGCTAAAAACCAAGCACCAATAATCCCTAAAATATAGGCCATTGAATACCATCTAAGTGAGAAAAATCCAATCTGAAAAATAACAGGATCAATCTCAGGAAAAGGAATACCAGAATACATACAAACCCCTCTTTATAAAAACAATTGTTGTATTTATGATGCCCTTTTCTGCTCAAAAGTCAAGTCTTTTATTTTGTGCGGTCTTTTTTTGTCCAATTAATCAACCACCGCCAAAGGGACGTTTTTGATTGGTAAAGATTCATTTTAATCTTTTCATGCCCCTTTTTAATCTGAGGTGTTTTAATCGTCCCACCATCAATGGTATATTTCCAACCAATTTGACTACGGCCTTGAGCTGTTTCAATCATATTAAAAGCTCTTGGATGTGTCATATCTTGTTTTAAAAAATACTTATAATCAGAACGAACGGGCAAAATCTTATTATCAATTCGGGTAACTTGCATTAATTTTGGCCAAACGACTGCATCCGTACAAACAACTGACACATTCGCAGGATTAACAACGGTTACAATGTTGGGATTCGTTGCATCAACAATTTCAGATGGTTGACGTGAAACAGTTCTCTTTAAAAGAGTGTTATAATGTGTCTTAAAAGATTGATTTTCATTCATAAACCAATCAATAATCCCTCTAAACAAATCAGCATGTTCCTTTAATTGATATACAGGTGATAAAAATTTCATGTCTGACTCTTTATCTTTGTATAAAAACGAAAAACGCTTATTTTCGCCATCAATATAGTGAACCTTTAAAACGGTTCCCAATTCTTGACCATTTTCAATATATTTGGGCGGATTTGAACTTTCTTGTGTTGCTTGTTCAAACGCTTCCTCATAAGCATCTAACAAATAAAAAGGCACATCTGAACTTTTTTCAAACTGATAAGCTGGGTATACAACATCCTTTAATGGTGTTTTTAATACCAAACGAAGCCATTTTTGTCGTTCATAAGTGACCTTTTCAGCTGCATCAACCAATGACCCCCTAAATGAAGGAAATAATGGTAACGAACGGACATCTTTTTCTTGAATTGGCCGATTATTCAACAAACGAATGGCATTTTCTTTAATCTTTTTAGCCGTTTCTTTTGTATCTTCTACAATTGCATATAATGTTATTTTTTTATTTTCTGACTGTTGTGGCATTATAATTTATCCTTTTTATACCTGTTTAATCTCACCTATCCCACTTAGGTGTTGCAGTGCCTCCAACGTTTTTTGTGATAACGCATACCGTTCTGAAAGCTCAACCTCTAACTCATAATCTTTTACATGCATCCGTAAAAAGATTTTACATCTGCCTGCCTCATCTTGAGAAAGAATTTTTTTAAGCTCTTGAACAGTTTCTAATCCCCCTTCTAAATCCAAAATCAAGCATGATGCTGTCCGTGCCATTACCTCTGAAAGGTAATCCACCGCCAACAAATTCATCCGTATTTGCTCATCATCTGGCTTTTTATCAGCACTCATTGTTAATAATAACGGCTGACCTGATTTTAATTTTTCCCTTGAACTCATTAATAAATCTGAAAAACAAATGGCATCATATGAACCATATTTATCCGTTGCGGTTACAAAGGCAAATTTATTCCCTTTTTGACTAATCCGCTCACGCACGGAGGATACAATCCCTGCTAATTGAACACGGACAGCCCCAGCAACTGAAACTTGTTGCTTCACCTCATTACTTGGCACAACACGCAACCGCTCAAAAACACTATCAAATGTGTCAAGCGGATGAGCCGAAAGATAAAAACCAATAGCTTCAGCCTCTTTTTCAAGCTTTTCTAAATGTGGCCAATCAGGGTAATCGCGCATTTTAAGTCCATTTGCAGCAGAATCTGACGCACCAAACAAGTTAATTTGAGCACTCTTTCTACTTTGTGTTGCATTTGAAGCAAATGCGATAAAGTTTTCAATATTTTCAAATAGTTTTGCCCGATTCTTATCCAAACAATCAAACGCACCTGACTTAATCAAATTTTCAATATACCGCTTATTGAGTGCGGACACATCAACTCTTGAAAAGAAATCTTGAACCGACTTAAAAGGACCGTTCTTTTCTCGTTCAGCAACAACTAATTGCATCCCAGCTTCACCCACATTACGCACCGCAGATAAAGCATATCGAACAGCCCCATTTTCAACACTAAAGTTCACAACTGATTTATTAATATCAGGAGGTAAAACTTCAATATGCATTTGCGTTAAATCATTTTTAAAGAAAGCTAATTTATCAGTATTCGTCTTATCAAGCGTCATCGTAGCCGCCATAAACTCAACAGGATAATGAGCCTTTAAAAACGCTGTTTGATAGGCAATATAGGCATAAGCCGCAGCATGCGATTTATTAAACCCATACTCGGCGAATTTGGCCATCTTGTCAAACACAAGTTCAGCCGTTTCACGCTTTACGTTATTGTTAACTGCCCCTTCAATAAAAATAGAGCGTTGCCTATCCATTTCAGATTTAATCTTTTTCCCCATTGCACGACGCAGTAAATCCGCCCCACCAAGGGTATACCCCGCCATCACCTGTGAAATTTGCATCACCTGTTCTTGATAGATCATAATCCCATAGGTTTCTTTTAAAATATCCTCAATCAACGGGTGCATATAATCAGGCGTTTCTTCCCCTTTTTTACGAGCAATATAGCTAGGAATGCTATCCATAGGCCCTGGGCGATAAAGGGATACAAGAGCTACAATATCTTCAATCTTATCAGGTTGCATATCAAAAAGAATTTTACGCATCCCTGTACTTTCAAGCTGGAACACACCCGTTGTATTGCCTGATTTCAAAAGGTCATAGGTCTTTTCATCTTCCAATGGCAAGTTATTGATATCAAAGCCAATTTCCTCTTTCAGTCTGATTAATTCAAGTGTTTTTTCAATCGTTGTGAGTGTCTTTAAACCCAAAAAGTCAAATTTAATCAAACTTGCATCTTCAACAAAATGCTTGTCATATTGGGTGATTGGCATATCAGATGATGGGTCTTTATAAAGTGGAACAATTTGGTCCAACGGTTTATTCCCAATCACAACACCCGCGGCATGCATCGAAATGTTGCGATACATCCCTTCTAATTTAAGAGCAATCTCAATTAACCTTGCAATTGTTTCATCAGCTGCAGCCTCTTTTTGAAACTCAGGCTCTTGATCGAGTGCTTCTTGAAGGGTGATACCCAATGTTGGAGGCACTAATTTTGAAAGCCTATCAACCACAGGGTATGGCAATTGCAACACACGTCCCACATCTCTAATCACCGCTTTTGCTTGTAACTGACCCAATGCTAAAATCTGTGCCACATGGTCAAAACCATATTTATGTTGCACATATTCGATTGTTTTAGCACGATTTTCTTGGCAAAAGTCAACGTCAAAATCAGGCATTGAAACACGTTCTGGATTTAAAAACCGCTCAAAAAGCAAATTAAATCGCAATGGGTCAATATTTGTAATAGTCAAACACCAAGCAACCACTGAGCCCGCCCCTGAGCCACGACCAGGACCCACAGGCACACCATTTGCTTTTGACCATTGAATAAAATCAGCCACAATTAAAAAGTAGCCAGGGAAACCCATTGTTTTAATAACAGATAACTCATATAATAATCTGTCATGATAGCGTTTACGGTCTTCCTCTGATCTGCCTTGCATCCGCATTTCAAAACCAGCTTCAGCCATTTCAGCTAGCTTTTCATCTTCTGTCTTACCGCCACAATCATAATTTGGGAAGGCTGGTTTCTTTTTCCCTGCTAAAAAGAAACAACGTTTTGCAATTTCAACCGTGTTTAAAGTTGCCTCTGGCAAATCTTTAAACAATTCAAGCATTTCTTCTTCTGATTTTAAATAATGTTCAGGTGTTACACGCCGTCTTTCAATTTCATCAACAAATGTTTTATCCGCAATACAAAGCAACGCATCATGAGCCTCATACATGTCAGGCGTCACAAAATACGCCTCATTCGTTGCAACCAAGGGAATGTTTAAATCATACGCAATATCCAAAAAATGTGGTTCTGTTTGCAATTCTTTATCCGTCCCATGACGTTGCACTTCCACATAAAGACGAGTAGGAAATGCCTCTTGCAATTTTAAAGCAAGCTCTCTTGCAAACTCAGGATGCCCCTCCAAAATGGGACGAGCCAAAACGCCCTCTGCCCCACCAGTTAAAAGAAGCAACCCCTCAGAATGAGCCAACAGCTCATCAAAGGTAATATGTGGTGTACCTGATTTTTCTTCCGTCGTGTAAAAATATTTAAAATACTGCAATAAAGAGAGATAACCCGCCTCATTTTGAACCAAAACGACAACCTTATCAAATTGATCCTTTTCTTCCACAAAAGCATTCTTTTCTCTCACAGGAGCTTTTACCAACAATTGGCATCCTAAAATCGGCTGAACACCCGCTTTGACACACACATCAGCCAAATCCATAGCCCCAAAAATGTTATTTGTATCTGTCATTGCAATCGCAGGTGAATTATTATTCGCCGCCCATTTAGCAAGGTCTTTCATTTTAATTGCACCTTCTAAAATGGAATACGCCGTATGGACACGCAAATGAATAAATTTCGGATCTATTGCCATAAAACACCTTAACAGTTATACGCAAAATAACGCGTCATTATATCGTATTTTTTGTCTGAATGCAAGCGTTTTAATTATGGTTCAAGCGTTGTTTCACATATTAAAAGAACAACCATCAAAAAAAATTTTAACTTAATATTTAAAACACAATAAAATAAATAGGTTGCAAAATATAATTTTTGCAAAATAACAAAAAAAAAATAATAAATAAAAAAAACAATAAATTTCACATATTTTTCAAATACTTATGTGAAATCAAAAGTGGGAAAATTAAACGGTCGTTTATTTTCCTTATTCATTTTATCGATAACAGAAAAAATATCCTAATGCAAGTATTTATTTTAAAAGAATTTTTTATTTTTCAAATTTTTAAATATTTTTTACCAAAAAACGACCGTTTAATTTTCCCACTTTTGATTTAATTTTATGCAAGGAGTATGAAATGGTAGAACGTGCACAAAATAGAAAAATGTTAGAAAACGATGATTATTTGAAAGATGACAATGGAAGAGAACTGCACTGGTCCGGTCTTACTGATAGATTAGTGGCTGGCGTTATTTCTGAAAGACACAATCGAATACAAAAATTGGACGCTGAAGCTGTATCTAGAAGGTTGCCTAGAGCCTATTTGTTTGATTTACCAGGGTATGCAGCACATGAAAATCCTCAAGTTACCAAACAATTAGGCACCATGTTTGATTTGAATGATTGGTATAACATTTCATGTCAGGTATGGGATGAGGA
>CALARE010000044.1 GCA_937888725.1 uncultured Alphaproteobacteria bacterium
CTTATTTAAACAATCAAATTCATGGTGTTTTTAAGCAATACTATCCAAATGGCAATTTAATGACAACTTTCACTCGAAAAAATGAAAAAACAGAAGGTATATTGCAAGAGTTTTATGAAACAGGACAAATCAAATATGAAGAACATTACAGCAATGATTTATTAACTGGCCCAGTAAAGGAATTTTATCCAACAGGCATTTTAAAACAAGAAACCATTTATGTAAATGGATTAAGAAACGGTAGTGAAAAAATTTATTATGAAAACGGACAAATAAAAGAAGAAGCTATTTATAAAAACGATAGATTAGATGGCACAAGAAAAACTTATTCTAAATCTGGTATTTTAAAAATGCATGTACCATTTAAAAATGATGTTGTAGATGGTGATGTTTATATGTTTTTCGACAATGGGAAAAAACAAGCTATTTTCCCATACAAAAACGGTATATTAGAAGGTATTGGATTCGAATTTGACCAAGATGAAAACAAAATCGCAAGCTATTCTTTTAAAAACAACGAACGGGATGGTATTTCTAAGGTTTATAGTAAAACAGGAACTATATTAATTGAAATGACATACAAAAATGGAAAATTAGACGGAGTCGCAAAAGAATACTTTGAAAACGGTTCACTCCATAGCGAAATTCCATATCAAAACAATCAAAAAAATGGTGATGCAAAGGTTTACTATATTGACGGAACACTAGCAAAAACTCTTTCATTTAAAAATAATCAAATTCACGGAAATGCAAAAAGTTTTTCAAAAGACGGAAAATTAACAACAGAACTTCATTTTGACAGTGGTAAGATTATTTCAGGCTTTTCTTATCAATCAGAAAAAAAACAACCATTAACTCAAGATGAATTGTCAAAAATAAGTTCTTTAAAAAATATTTTATTCTACGAAGCGGATAAAAAATAAAAAACTCTTGTTTTAAATATTCATATATCCTAAAATTAACTTATGAAAAAAGAACAAAATGCTTTATTTTATTATCAAGAAAAGTCAAACTGCTTAACACTACAATTAGCAGGAAACTTTTTATCATTTGATGAAAAAGAAAAAAAAGATGCCTTTCTAACAGAAATAAAAAAACAAAAAATTCAAAAAATCATCTTAGATGGGACATCATTAATTACTTGGGACAGTACCCTATCCTCCTATTTATACAAAATTATAAAATTTGCACATAATAATAAAATTAAAGTTGATTACTCATCTATTCCATCATCTTTAAAAAGTTTATTAGACCTTGCTTTAGCTGTCGATAGAAAACCCAATCCCATCAACACTACAACAATCGGATTTTTAGAAGAAATTGGTGAAAAAAGTATTGCTCTATGGGAAACTATTGGAAAGGGTTTTTCCTTTTTTAACAACATTATCCTGTCCATAGGACGTTTTTTAAAAGGTCGAGCTGTTGTACGAGGACAAGATTTTATATCCGCACTAAATGATTGTGGTCCCAAAGCACTGCTGATTGTTTCACTCATTAGCTTTATGGTAGGACTTATTTTAGCATTTGTTGGTTCCATACAACTCAAAACATTTGGTGCACAAATTTATGTTGCAAGCCTTGTTACAATAGGGATGATTCGTATTATGGGTGCAATTATGGTTGGTATTATTATGGCTGGTCGAACAGGTGCCTCCTACGCTGCAACAATTGGCACGATGCAAGTTAATGAAGAACTGGATGCACTTAAAACAATGGGCATTTCAAGCATTGATTTTTTAGTATTACCACGAATATTTTCGCTCCTTATTTCCATGCCAATACTTGTCATGCTATCCGATTTTATGGGAATGGCAGGCGGTGCTTTTGTGGGTACTTTTTTATTAGATATTTCATCTGATGAGTACTGGAAATTTGCTTGGTCGGCTTTTGGCTTAGGCAACTTTTTAGTGGGTATTTTCCATGGCGTTGTCTTTGGAATTGTTATTTCACTTTGCGGTTGTTATTATGGCATTAATTGTGGCAGAAATGCAGATAGTGTTGGTATTGCAACAACAAAAGCTGTTGTTTCATCTATCGTTTGGATGATTGTGTTAACAGGAATTATTACTTGGATGTGCGAGGTATTTAATATATGACAACACTTGCAAAAAATTTATCCCCAACCCCAAAAATCCAAGTTAAAAATTTAACCATGGGTTATGATGATTTTATTTTGCAAAAAGATATGAATTTTTATGTGAATAAAGGGGATATTTTTATCATTATGGGAGGTAGTGGTTGTGGCAAAAGCTCTTTATTGCGTGTACTAACGGGACTTGTTTCACCCTTAAAGGGAAGCATTTACATTGGGAACACAAATTTTACCACAGCAACACCTAAAGAACAAAAAGATATTATGAAAAAGTGCGGTATTCTTTACCAAAGTGGTGGCCTTTTTAGTTCAATGACTCTTGCAGAAAACATATCTTTACCCCTAGAACAATATACCACTTATTCACCACAAACAATTAAGGATATTGTTTCATTAAAATTAGCACTTGTTGGTCTTGCTGGGTTTAAAGATTTTTATCCCTCACAAATCAGTGGTGGCATGAAAAAAAGAGCGGGTCTTGCAAGAGCATTAGCACTTGATCCTGAGATTGTTTACTTTGATGAACCTTCAGCAGGGTTAGATCCTATTAGTTCTAAATTATTAGATGATTTAATACTAAACATTAACCAAAGTTTAGGAACTACAATGGTTGTTGTTACACATGAATTAAGCTCTATTTTTACAATTGGAAATAATTCAATTTTTTTAGATGCCGAAACAAAAAAAATAATTGCTCAAGGCAATCCAAAAGAGCTTTTACAAAATCCGCCAAATGAGACGGTTTACAAATTTTTAACGAGAGGAAAAACAGAACATGTCTAAAAAAACAAATACAAAAATTGTTGGATTGTTTGTATTGATAGGCTTTGCATGCTTATTTGGCATTATTGGTAAATTTATGTGGAACAAAATAGATAGTTCTCATCAAAACATTGTTGTTATGTACTTTCAAGAATCTGTTAAGGGATTGTCTGTTGGTTCTCCTGTTGTTTTAGAAGGTGTTGAGGTAGGAAAAGTCGTCCAAATTGAACTTGTAACAAGTTCTAACATAATTGATTTTAGCATCCCCGTGTATGTTAAATTTCAAAAATTAAGAGATATCAACGATTCGTCTTTTTTACGTCTTGCTGATAAACGCTCAAAATTAAATGAACTTATTAAACATGGTTTAAGAGCACGACTTGCCACACAAAGTTACATAACAGGACAACTCATGATTGAACTTGTATTCCAACCAAATACACCAGCCTTACTAAAACGAAAAACTCAAACAAGTGTTTTAGAAATCCCCACAACACTTTCAACAATTAAAGAACTTTCTCAAGGCATACAACGCCTACCTCTTAAAGATATGGTAGATAGAGCTGATAGAGTGCTTGGTACACTTGAAAATAATTTACCTATTATTTTGCCAAAATTTGCAGAATTGCTAACAGCTATGACTGAATTAACAAAAAAAGTAGATAAATTAACCCCTGTAAGTAAAGAAACACTTTTAAAAACAAATAAAACTCTTAATAACACAAATGCAACACTACAAGATATTAGTGCCGCTGCTCGGTCAATTAAAAATTTAACCGATTACTTAGAAAGACATCCTGAAGCGATTATAAAAGGAAAGGAAAGATAATGAAAAAATTTATTTTACTTTGTATGTTTGCTATTCTAACAACTGGATGTTTTAGTGGAAGAAGCCCAAATTCAAAATTCTTTGTCTTACAAAAAGGAGAAGAAATACAACCACTTTCTTCTCAAAAAACTTCAATTTTGGTGGAACAAGTTATTATCCCAGATTTAATTTATAAGCCTCAAATTGTACTTAATGACAAAACGACATCTGAAATAAAAATTTCAGAATTTAACAGATGGGCTGAACCTCTACCTGACATCATTCGCCAAACATTGGTGGATAATTTACAAGCTTATTTACCAAATGCTTTTATTAAACCAGAACTATACACAACTTCAACATCTAACTATCGGTATATTTTAAGTATCGAAATCAACCATTTTATTGGAACATTTAATAATAATGCTATATTAGATGTTTGGTGGACATTAAAAGATTCAAATGGCAAAATAAAATTACGGGAAAAAGCATCATTTAGCATGCCAATAGGAGATACATACCAATCATATGTCATTGCACAAAGCAAAATGATAGAAAAACTAGCTCAACAAATTGCTCAAAAAATAACAAAATAACGCTATTCGCTTTTAGTTAAAAATTAAAAGAGCCACTTATGTGACTCTTTTAACTAACTCAAACAAAAAATATATT
>CALARE010000045.1 GCA_937888725.1 uncultured Alphaproteobacteria bacterium
CGAACTCACGACCCTTGCCTTCGGAGGGCAATACTCTATCCAGCTGAGCTACAAGTGCAAATTTGTTTTCTTTATACGCTGTTTTTGCATAAAAATCAAGTTTTATTGATTCATGCTCTCAAAAAATTCAGCATTATTTTTTGTTTGACGTAATTTTTCCATTAAAAATTCCATAGAGTCAGTTACGCCCATTGGCATTAAAATACGACGTAAAATCCAAACTTTAGGGAGTTTGTTTTTGTCAACTAACAAATCCTCATTTCGAGTGCCAGATTTGATAATATCAATAGCTGGGAAAATACGCTTATCAGAAACTTTGCGATCTAAAATAATTTCAGAGTTACCAGTTCCTTTAAATTCTTCAAAAATAACCTCATCCATTCGAGAGCCTGTTTCGATTAATGCTGTACCAAAAATGGTAAGGGAACCACCTTCTTCAACATTTCTTGCAGCACCAAAAAAGCGTTTTGGTTTTTGTAGGGCATTTGCATCAACACCACCTGTTAGCACTTTGCCAGAGCTTGGAATAACGGTGTTGTATGCTCTTGATAAACGTGTAATGGAATCAAGCAAGATGATAACATCTTTTTTATGTTCAACAAGACGTTTCGCTTTTTCAATCACCATTTCTGCAACTTGGACATGGCGGACAGCTGGTTCGTCAAAAGTGGAGCTGATGACTTCCCCTTTGATTGAGCGAATCATATCGGTTACTTCTTCTGGTCGTTCATCAATTAATAATACAATTAAATGTGCCTCAGGATGGTTTTTCTCAATTGAATGGGCGATATTTTTAAGCATAACGGTTTTACCAGTGCGAGGAGGTGCAACCACAAGACAACGTTGTCCTTTACCCTGTGGACAAACAAGGTCAATAATTCGTGGTGTTAAATCTTTTGTTTTTTCAGGTTTATTATCCTCATATTCCATAACAATTGGTTGATTTGGATATAATGGTGTTAAATCGTCAAAATTAACACGATAACGCAAATCTTCTGGATTTTCGTAATTGACAGTATTGATTTTGGTGAGAGAAAAGTATTTTTCGCCATTTTTAGGGGCGGTAATTTCACCTTTAATTGTGTCACCTGTTCTTAATCCCCATTTTTTAATATGATGAGGTGCAACATAAATATCATCTGGCCCCGCAAGATAGTTTGCCTCAGCAGAACGTAAAAAACCAAAGCTGTCTTGCATCACTTCTAAAACACCTTCGCCAAATAAAGTGGCTTCAGATTCTGAAAGCTTCTTTAAAATAGCGTACATTAAATCTTGTGTTCTAAGTGAAGTTGCATTTTCAACCTCTAATTCTTCTGCATAAACCAAGAGCTCCGCAGGAGTTTTTTTCTTTAAATCATTAAGTTGCATGTGAACCTTATATAAAAAAGTGGGAATAAAAAATTAGGATAATATAAAGTTGACAAGATAGATGTGTGTCAACAAAACTACCTCTATACTACACAAAAAAATCGCTCTTGTCAATAAATAATTAAAAATATCTGGACTTAGCTGTTTATTTGTGAGAAAATAAAATGACAATATTAAAAGAGGATGGGTATGGAACTTTGCGAATATCAAAATAAACGCCTTTTGCGTGAAAATAAAATTCCTGTCTTGAAGGGGCGGGTGGCATATACGGTTGAAGAAGCTGTTGAAATTGCAAAAGAAATGGATTGTAACAGTTGGCGATTGCACGTCCAATTGCCCTTAGGTGAAAAAATTGTGGAATACATTCCACCAATAATGGGGAATTTAGATGCTCACTCCATTGAGATGGTTGAAAATTTGGCACGAGATCTTTTTTCTAAAACAGTTGTCACAAGTCAAAATAAAAAAAGTCTTGTTCAACGCATTTATGTTGAAGAATTGTGTGAAATTGAGGAGCAAGTTTCTCTTTCAATGCGAATTGATACACAAACACAACGAACAGTGTTTTGTATTAAATCAAAGCGAAAAGTATCTGAATGTGAGTTGCCCTGTGCAAAACCGACGGTATTGTTTTGGTGTCGTATTTTAAAGATGTTTCATTTTAAAAATGTTCAAGAGGCTCGGATTTTGCCGATCTTGAAACAAATGTATGCTTTTTTTGTTAAATACGATGTATTAGCAATGGAATTTAATCCACTTGTTTTGACTAAAAAGGGGAAATGGGTTGTTTTAGATGCTCGTATTATTTTTGATGATGAGGCGTTGTTTCGTTATCCCGAAATTGCAAAAATGCGTGAAACACCTTTAGGTCAAGAAAGAGAAGAAAAAGCACGTTTGTATAATTTTAGATATTTGCCATTTGATGGTAATATTGCGTGTTTAGTGAATGGTTCTGGTTTGGGTGCTGCAACTATAGATTTGATTGTGGATAAAGGAGGTAAACCTGCTTGTTTGTTAGATGTAGGGACAGAACCAACAAAAGAATCTGTTTTTCAAGCCTTAAAATTAGCCTTAAGTGAGCCAAATGTTGAAGGTGTGTTTGTAAATATTTTTGGCGGTATTACAAGATGTGACGTAATCGCTGATGGTTTAATATCTGCATCACAAGAAATCTCGGTTGGTATGCCTCTTGTCGTTAGAATGGATGGAACAAATGCACAAGTGGGATCAAGATTGTTGTTTGATTCGCATTTGCCATTAGTTGTTTTGAAAGATTTGGATGAGGCTGCAAATATGATTATTCATCAAGTTGAGGAGTTGTTGTAATGTTTAAATTTCCGAACAAAAAAACACCTGTTTTGTATCAAGGAATTACATCATCGTCCGCAGCGGTGCATGTCGAAAAAGCGTTGTTATATGGGACAAATATTGTGGCGGGTGTTAGTAAGGATAAATCTGTGACAACCTTTCAAAATATACCTGTATTTCAAACGGTTAAAGAAGCTGTGCGAAAAACAAAACCAAGTATGAGTGTTATTTTTTCAAGTCCACAACGTGTGTTGCAAGATTTTGAAGAAGCGGCTAAATCTCATATACCCGTAATAGTTTGTCCTGTTAATCATGTGCCATATCAAGATGTGTTAAAAATGAAGCAGTTGGCACTTAAATATAAGGTGCAACTTATTGGTCCTTCGGCACCAGGAATAGTTACAGTTGATGAATGTTTGGCTGGGACGGTTCCAGCACATTTATTTCCAAAAGGGAATGTGGGTATTGTTTCACGTTCAAGTTCATTGACATATGAGGCTGTTCAACAATTGTCTAAATTTAATTTAGGTGTATCTTCATGTGTGGCCATCGGGTCGGCGGCAATAATTGGGTCGTCTTTTGTTCCTTTTGTTGAGGCGTTTTTAAAGGATGCAAAAACAAAAGTTATTTTAATTATTGGCAAGACAAGTGGTGAATTTGAATATGAATTAATTCAATTTTTGAAAAAGAAAAAAACACACAAAAAAATAGTAGTATATATTCCTGGAAAACATTTATTACAAGAACAAAAAACACCTGTTGTAGGTGTTAGGGTCGATGAAAATGCATTAAAACATAAGGAAAATGCACTTGAAAAGGCTGGTGTTAAAGTTATTCATTCTGCAACACAAATTGGTTTTCAAACAGCACAAATGATAAGTTGTGATAAGGGGGAGGAATGAATTTAAGTGAGATTTTTGTCACAAAAATGTGTCATGATTTAGCGGGGAATATAGGGGTTCTTGATAATACAACAGAATTGCTGAGAATGGATTCTTCCTTTATTGATGAGGGGGTATCATTGCTTAAGCAATCAACGGCTACACTTGTAGCACGGTTGCGGTTTTATCGTGCATTGCTAGGGGTCGAAACGGCTATTAATGCAGATCTTGCTATAAAATATTTAGACACGTTACCGATGCCTATTACATTAACTGGACAGATTAAAGCAAGAGAACATTTGGTTTTTGTTTTGTTTGCTACAGAAGTGTTGATTCGCGGTGGAATCGTTGATATAAATGAAAATGGGTTTGTTTGTACTGGGAAAGGTTTTTTCTTGGATGCGGTTAAGAAAAAAATTTTAACAGAAGGTTGTCTTGAGGAAAAACCGCAGTATGCTGTTACGTTATGGCTTTTTGATTGGATGACAAAAAATGATTTAAAAGCTGAAATTTTTCAAAATGAAGAAACTCTTTCAATTAGATTTTTAAAAGCATTTAAATAAAATAAATTTATTTTCAACAATTATACTTGATTTTTTTGTGTTTTTTTGGCATAATTGCGAAACTATAGAACTTTTTGAAAATAATTTTTTGCATATGGTAAGGAAAAAAATATGTCACAACAAAAATATTACCCTCAGTTAAATTCTAAAATCAGTTTCCCTGAAATGGAAAAGGAAATGATTGCTTATTGGGAAGAGCAAAAGATATTTCAAAAGTCTATTGAAATTAGAAAAGAAGCTGAAGAATTTGTCTTTTATGATGGCCCTCCATTTGCAAATGGGTTGCCTCATTATGGGCATATTATGATTTCTTATGTGAAAGATACAATTGCTCGTTTTCAAACAATGAATGGTAAACGTGTTGAGCGTCGTTTGGGTTGGGATTGTCATGGACTTCCTGCAGAAATGGCTGCTGAAAAAGAGTTGAATGTTTCTGGACATAAAGCAATTGAAGAATATGGTATTCAAAAATTTAATGATTTTTGTCGGAAAAATGTGCTTAAATATTCAACAATTTGGACTGATATGTTTAAACGTATTGGTCGCTGGGTGGATTTCGATAATGATTATAAAACAATGGATTTATCATTTATGGAATCAATTATCCACAACTTTAAGCAATTGTATGATAAGGGGCTTGTATATGAGGATTATCGTGTACAACCTTATTCCTGGTGTGCCCAAACACCAGTGTCAAATTTTGAAGTAAATTTGGGCTATAAAGATAAAACAGATACAGCTATTACTGTGTTGTTTAAACTTGAAAATCAGATGAATGTACTTGTTTGGACGACAACCCCTTGGACGCTTCCTTCAAACCTAATGCTGGCAGTTGGAGCTGATATTGATTATGCAATTATGCAAGAAGGGGATGAAAAGTATGTTTTGGCTGAAGCTTTGTTGCCAAGATATAAACAACAATTACAACATGCTGAAAAGGTTGGAACAATAAAGGGTTCAGAGCTTGTAGGACTTTCATATACACCAATGTTCCCTTATTTTAAAGAATTAAAATCAGATGGCTGTTTTAAGGTTTTATCTGGTGAATTTGTATCAGTTGAAGATGGGACGGGTATTGTGCATATTGCACCAGGATTTGGGCAAGATGACTTTGATGTTTGTCGTGCACTTGATTCAGAATTTCCCGTTGTTTGCCCTGTAGACGAGGCTGGTTGTTTTACAGCTGAGGTGCCTGATTATAAAGGGCAACAGGTTTTTGATACAAATGATGCTATTATGACCTGGTTAAAGGAAAATCGTCTTTTGGTGAAAAAAGAACAAATCACACACAGTTACCCCTACTGCTGGCGGACTGATACCCCATTGATTTATAAAGCAATGAGCGGGTGGTTTGTGAAGGTTTCGGATTTTAGAGATGAAATGGTTGCTTTAAATGAGCAAATTACTTGGACGCCAGATCATTTAAAACATGGTCGTTTTGGTAAATGGTTGGAAGGGGCTAGAGATTGGTCAATTTCTCGAAATCGTTTTTGGGGAACGCCAATTCCTGTGTGGAAGTCGGATAACCCTGAGTTCCCAAGAATTGATGTGTTCGGTTCTATTGCTGAAATTAAAGAAAAAACGGGTTTTGATGTTGTTGATTTGCACCGTCCAATTATTGATGATGTTGTGTATAAAAATCCAGATGATCCTTCGGGCAATACAATGATGCGTCGTGTGACAGATGTATTTGATTGTTGGTTTGAATCAGGTTCCATGCCAGAAGGGCAAATCCATTATCCATTTGACAACAAAACATGGTTTGAAAATCATTTCCCTGCGGACTTTATTGTTGAAGCAATTGACCAAACAAGGGGATGGTTTTATACGTTACATGTTTTAGGTACGGCCTTACATCATAAACCAGCATATAAAAATTGTTTATGTACAGGACTTATTATGGCTGAGGGTGGTGTTAAATTATCTAAAAAATTGAAGAACTACCCTGATCCATATATTGTGCTTGATTCAATGGGGGCTGATGCTCTTCGTTGGTTCTTAATTTCATCTCCAGTTATTAAAGGTGGAAATGTGATGATTGACCAAGAAGGTAAAGAAGTCGCTAAAGCTGCAAGAAAAGCATTAATGCCATTATGGAATGCTTTTTACTTCTTCTGTTTATATGCGAATGCCGAAGGGATTAAGGCAACAAAAACGGTTGGTTCAAAAGATGTATTAGATAAATACATTTTGTCAAAATTAAAAGTGTTAACTGAAGAAGTTAAAGCTTGTATGGATGCATATGATATCAATCAAGCTTGTGCACTTTGTTCTGAATTTTTAGATATTTTGAACAATTGGTATATTCGTCGTTCTCGTACTCGTTTTTGGGATGGTACAGATTTAGATGCCTTTAATGTTCTTTATACGGTGTTAATTACGGTTGCAAAAGTAATGGCTCCATTGATGCCAATGATGAGCGAATATGTTTATCGCAATTTAACAGGTAAAGAGTCAGTCCATTTAAGGACATATCCTGATGTTAGTGCGTTAACGGAAGATAAAGAGTTGATGGATACAATGGATATGGTACGTGCAATTTCATCAACGGCAAAAGCCATTCGTGAAGAACATCGTTTGCGTAATCGCTTGCCATTGCGTTCAATGACAATCGCTGGTGCAAATGTTGAAAAACTTTATGATTTTGCTGAGGTTTTAAAAGAAGAAGTAAATGTTAAAGAAGTCGTCTTTAAAACTGATATTAAGGAAGTTGCAAATACATTCTTATATCTAAAAACACCTCTTATTGGTAAAAGATTGGGTCAGTATATGAAAAGTATTATGGCCGAATCAAAAGGTACAAATTGGCACAAAAATGAAGATGGAACACTTTCAATTGCAGGACAAACATTATTTGCAGATGAGTTTGAGTTACGTCTTGTTTTAAAAGAAGGTTTGCAAGGACAAGCATTGCCCGATAATACAGCTGTTGTCCAATTGGATGTAGAGATTGTCCCAGCACTTGAAAAAGAAGGAATTGCACGTGATTTTGTTCGTATGATTCAGTCTTTAAGAAAAGAAAAAGGATTTGATGTTTCTGATAGAATTATTCTTACTTATGCAACTGACTCTGCATTGGTTAAAGAAGCTATTAGTGAGCATGAAAATTATATTAAAGATCAGGTGCTTGCTATTGAAATTAATCCATCAGTAAATGAGTTATCTAAAATTGAAGAATTAGGTGATTCTAAGATTTCGTTTGATGTGATTAAAAATTAAATTTAAAATATAAAAAAACACCATATTCTTTGATTAGGATATGGTGTTTTTTTGTAATTGAACAATTTGAAAAAAAATGATATAATACCTTATATTTTTATGAATAAGGATTAGATATGAAGAAAAAACATTCCAAAGAATTTTCAAAAATGGGTTCTGTTTCTCAAAAAGATATTTATTTATATGGCAAACATCCTGTTTCATTGGCACTTGAAAATAAACGTCGTATTGTGCGTGAGGTTTTACTCCTTTCTAGTTCGGTTGATAAGATTAAATTACCTAAAAATACGCCTTTTAAGATTGTATCCAAAGACCAATTGGATGCTCTGGTTGGTAAAGAGGCTGTCCATCAAGGTATAGTGGCTCGGTGTCAGCCGTTACCTCAGTATGATATTGCAGATATACTGGATGAAGTTGTGGATGATAAAGCTTTGTTTGTTATTTTAGACCAAGTAACGGATCCACATAATATTGGGGCGGTATTGCGATCAGCTGCTGCTTTTAATGCAAAGGCTGTTATCGTACCGCAAAATGGTGCACCTGATGAAACAGGTGTTCTTGCAAAATCGGCCAGTGGTGCATTGGAACTTATCCCACTTATAAAGGTTAAAAATTTGACACGAGCAATGGATGAGTTGAAAGAAAATGGTTTTTGGTGTATCGGATTAGATGGATATGCGAAACAGAGTGTCTACCAAACAAAACTTCCTAAAAAATGTGTTATCGTTATGGGGTCTGAGGGTGATGGTTTAAGGCGGTTAACAAGCGAGAGCTGTGATGGTACAGTTAAATTGCCGATGAATCCTGCTGTAGAAAGCTTAAATGTTTCAAATGCATGTGCTATTGCTCTTTATGAGTGGAACAGACAACATTTATCAGGAGAAAAATAAATGGCAATACCTGATTCTTTTTTAAGAGCTGGATTTTCAAAGGAAGAAACAGCAAAAGTTATTTATTTTTGGGAATCACAAAAGCAAAATCCATTTGTGAAAACTGATATAGATAACCGTTTAGAGGAGTTGTTTGTTTTTTTTGAAAATTATTCAATTTCAAAAGAGCAGGGGATTAAAGCAATTGTTCAAGAACCACGTATATTATTTGCAAAAACAGATTTAATGAAGGAGCATTTAAAACAATATACTGTTTTATTTGATACATCACTCAAAAATTTATTGCCAGCAATATTAAAACAACCATCTCTTTTGTGTCGTAGTCCTGAAACTGTTATTTTAAATGTTTTAAAATGTGCGAATATGATAGGGGTTTCATCGCATGATTTTGTGAAAAAAGGTTTGAAACATCCAGCATTAATTTCCCTTTCACCAGAAACATTAAAACAACATTTACTATCTCTAAGAAAAGGTCTTTCATTAACAAAAACAGAGTTTGCAAAAGTTTTTAAAAAATTTCCGAATATTTTGACACGCAAACCTGAATCGATTTTTAAATTGATAGATGATGTTGCCATTGGACTGAATGTTCCAGTTGATAAGGTTAGAAAATCTTTTTTAAAAGCACCATCATTGTTTAGTTTTTCAGCAGAAAATTTGATTTCTAAAGTGGTAAATAGTGCGGATAGTTTAAAGTTATCTCCTTCTGAAACGGCAAGTGTATTTTTAAGTGTGCCAACACTGTTTGAAGTTAAAAATCAAACAATTGAATCAAATATTCAACAGATGGCTGATGTGTTTGAGGTTCAACCTGAAAGAATCATACAATCTTTTTTAAAATTGCCAACATTGTTTTTGTGTTCACCCAAATCTATTAAGCAAAAGTATGATTTTTATAAACAAATGTATTTGGATGATGTTTTTTGTTTTCAAAATGAAGAAAAAAAGAATTTGTCTTTATTAAGAGATTATATCTTAAAGGATCCACGAGAGACAATTGTTAATAGTATGCATTCATTGCAGATGCGTCGCATTTATGGACTTTGGTTAAAAGCAAGTCAGGGGTCTTCGAGTCAATCGCCTGTTTGGAAAAGACCTGGTAAAATTGCAGAAGATTTAAGAAGTGTGCCAGATGATTTTTGGCAAAATAACCCACTTTTAGCACAAAAATATAAACAGATACAAAAGGGTAAATAGTGCATAAAGTTATTCAAGAATTTTTAAATAATGGTTTTACGCAGGAAGAAGTATTTAAGATAATTAAGATAAGGCGATCTAAAAAAGCTTTTGCTAAAATAGACGTTTCTAATCGGATTCAAGGGTATATTTCTTTTTTTCAAAAATACCACAAATCGAAAAGTGAAATTATTAAAAAATTAAGAAAAACACCACGCCTTTTTTGTTGTACACCCGAATTTATTGAACGTAATTTTTTAAGTATGAGTTCTTTTTTTGAAATTTCATCTGAACAGTGTTTTAAACAGATTTGGAATGTGCCTGATTTATTTGCAATACCTGTAGATGGTATAAAAAAACAAATTCAGAATCAGGCAGATGTTTTAAAATTACCTCTAGATGAGTGGAAGAAAAAAGCAATTAAAAAACCATCCGTTATAAAAAAAAGTCCTCATTTGTTAGCAAAAAGTTTGGATACATATGTGAAAGAATTGGGTATTACAAAAGAAGAATGGATTGACGTTTCTTTAAAAGCGATAGAGTTATTTTCGGCAGATCCAAATACTATTATATCAAAAGTAAGGGTAATTGCTGGGATTTTTTGTACAGATACACACTTTTTAATCAATTCTTTTTCGAAATTTCCATCATTAATGTATGCAGATTCTAAATTAATGCAACAAAAATATGATTATTTAAAAAAAATGTATGAAGATGATTTAATTAAAGTTGATGATGATGGCATTAAACATGAAGCATATTTGCAAGAATATTTATTAAAAAAGCCTTTTATTTTGGTATATAGTTTGCAAGCACTTAAATTAAAAAGATTGTATGCAATATATATAAAAAAAGTGAAAGGTGTTCCTCAAAAAATGGCTCTTTATAAAACAGAGCGTGCTATTATTGATGAATTAAAAAATGTACCAGAAACATTTTGGGAAGAATCGCAAAAATCATTGTTAAAATCAAGGATAAATCATGAACGAAGCCGATAAGAAAAAATTGCTTTTAAGTATTAAAAATAGTTTTCACGAATTAGGATTTTCAGAGGTACAAATCTCTAAGTTGATAAAATCAAGGACAAAAGCAGGTGAAATAAGAATGCCTTTTTTAAGAGTTAATATTAAAGAAAGGTTTTCTCTTTTTGAAAATATTTTTTCTAAATATATGGTGGATAAACGCCATATGTATGATGCTTTAAGTGATGGATTATTATTTTCATACCTGCCATCAACACTGGATGATTTATTAAGTTTTGTGCAAAAAAATGGGTTTTCTGCCGCATCTTTTTTAGAAATGCTTGCGACAACTTCTCATGGTCGAGCTGTTCTTGGTTGGGGCCCAAAAAAGATAAAAGAAAACATTTTTAAAACATCTGAGTGTTTAAAAAAATATAATTTAACAATTCAAAATTGGCTTGATATGTCCCTTAAATGCTCGAATATTTTGAAAATGAATTCTGAAAGTGTTTTTGAGAAAGTTGAGAGATGGATTTCTTTTGGTGAAAGATTTGGTTTTAATCAAGACAATATGATTAAAGTCATTCAAAAAACGCCAGATTTATTGTTGAAAAACATAGAAACAATAGAGAGAAAATGTGAAATAATGGGTGATTTTGTTTCTTCCTATGGGGTAGATAAAAAAGAATGGATTAATTCTTGTATGAAGCACCCCAAAGTTTTGTGTAAAGATACAAATACACTGATACACAACATTTCTTTATATCAGTATTGTTTTCAACAAGGTGTTTTCCGTTTTTCGAATAAACCAGATGCTGATTCTAAACATTTGATGCGTTATTTAATGACTTCACCGCAATATTTTTGTATTGCACCAAGTAGTGCTAAAAAGCGAATGGAGTATGCTGAAATCCTTTATAAAAGAGGTTTTCAGCCAACAAGTGCGGTTTTGTATATTACAAAAGCACAAATGGAAAAAAACTTAAAAGACCTACAAGACTGATTAAATAGCACTTGTTTTTCGTGTTATTTTCGGGTATAATAATTTTGTTAGGCAACTAACTATGATGCTAAACGAAAAGTAGAATAGATGTCTGTGGACTCGGGGGCAGTACCCGACACCTCCACCAAGCTATGGGGGTGAAATAGAATCGACACGCATAATAAAGGCTTTATCTTGTATCCGGCATTGTACCGCCGTTATCGGGCTGAAAATATAAACGCAAATGATAATTTTGCTCCAGTTGCTTTAGCTGCTTAATTTTAGGTATCTAAGCAACGATAAATCCCTAAACAATATGAGCGTTTAGGTGGGGTTTGTGGGTTTCCTAGCAACAGAAAATCCACTTTTTAGGAGAAATAAATGCTTGATTATAAACAATTTCTTTATGATGCACGCCGTCGTTTAATTCATGATATTTTGAAAGTTGTTGAAAAAGAGGGTTTGCCAAATGAGAATCATTTTTTAATCTCTTTTCAAACAAATAGGAAAGATGTTGTTATTCCAGAATTTGTGCGTGCGAAATATCCTGAAGAAATTACAATTGTTCTGCAATATCAGTTCGAAAATTTACTTGTTGAAGAAGATGCATTTCAAGTTGATTTAACTTTTGGAGGTGTTTTAACAACTTTAAAAGTTCCGTATACCGCAATCACACAATTTGCAGACCCATCAGCACAATTTGGATTTGCACTCGAACCTCAAGCATTTGTTGAAAAAAAAGCGGAGACTCTTTATTCGCCACAGGTAATTGATTTAGATAAGTACCGTAAAAAATGAAAAAAAGATCACTTGTCATTATGGGGCATGCAACCAGTATTTCGATGGAAGAAGAATTTTGGATTGCATTAAAAAAAATTGCTGAGCAAAAAAAATCTACAGTTCAGCAATTGGTAGAACAGATTGATGTTGAACGACAAGGCAATCTTTCAAGTGCTATACGGGTTTACATTTTAAATTATCTTTTAAATCAGTTACCAAAAGAAACAGAATAGAAAAATGCCAAGTATAATGCGGTAAATGGCAAAAAGTGCGAAAGAGGCAGTTTTTAACCAACGCATTAAAAACCAGACAGCTCCAAGTCCAAAAACACCAGCTGAAACAATGCCAATACCGAGATTAGATATAAGTTCAGGTGTGAGATGACCATTTGAGGCACTTTTGAAAATCATATAAAAAGCACCCAATGCGATAACTGGAATAGACATAAGCATTGAGAATTTTGCACTTTCTACTCTGTTTACGCCTAAAAATCTAGCACAAGTCATTGTGATACCAGAACGGCTTGTCCCTGGGATAAGGGCAAGTGCTTGTGCACAGCCAAGAATAAGGGCATCTTTATATCCCATTGTACCAATGCTTTTTTTGCTAGATGAAAATTTGTCAGCGACCCATAATAATGAGCCGTAAAAAATAGATGTAAAGGCAATAATAAGAGGAGAGCGTAGGACGGTTTCTATGATATCATTAAAAAAATAACCAACAACACACGCGGGTATAGTTGCAATGATAAGTTGTAAGGCCAATTTTTGCTCGGCACCCTTTTTATAAAAGTTTTTAAGTAAATTTAAAATATCTTTATAAAAAAAGGCTAGAACAGCTATCAATGTTCCCAGATGGAGAGAAATGTCCATCAATAAATTTTGATTTGAAAGGCCAAATTTTTCCATCAAAACGAGGTGTCCAGAAGAACTGACAGGTAAAAATTCAGTTGCACTTTGAACAAATGAAAGTAATAAAATATCGGATAGGGGCATATTTCCTCCAAAAAGTTGTTAAAAGTATAAATGTTAGATGTTTTTTTGTCAAGTTGCTAGAAGGAAATAGCTGTTATTTTTGCGGGATGGTTGAGTATAAGAGTAATTTCTTGATTGTGTTTATTATATTGGTATAGACCTGTTCGACCATTTTTATGCGTTGCGAAAAAGAGAGTGTCTGCTGTTTGATCAAATCCAATTGCTGTAACATCAAAAGCAATAAATTGCCTAAATTGTCCTGATTTTGGGCAAATCCATCGAATGGTTTCGCCTGAATAGACAGCAATATCTTCTTCATTGTCACTAAGAGAAAAAAGTGATACCTGTGGGTGTATTAATTTAATTTCATCAATGTTTTTTTTCAGTAGATTGCCCTCAGGTGATATATAATATAAAGAGCCTGAATTGCCATAAAATGGTGGGTACATTGCCGCTTGAAAAGTGTCAACAAGGTGGTATTTTTTTCTTGCTTTTTGATAGACAAGCATTTTGCCTGTTCCTGCTGGATTTAATAAATCTGCCTGCAAAATGGCGAGTTGGCTGTGTGTTTTATTTAATAATGCAGGGAAATAGCAATATCCGCTACAAGTGATGATGGGGGGAAATTCTTTTTTTTGAAAATCGGCATATATCCATCGAATAGATGTTGATGTACCATCAATCTCAACCCCTGTAATCAATGTATGATCAGAGGAAAAAGAAGAAAATGGCGGAACTTGTTTCATCAAATTCAGTCGGCCATCTTGTAATAACGCCCATAACTGGTCATTGTCGTCTATAAAAAATACCCAATATAGGGACAAAATTGAATTTGTCATTTGCAATCCTAACAAAAGCAGTATATATTAATTTTAATAACAAAGCAACTCACAATTTGAGGGGGATATAAAAAAATGGCAATTACACAAGATTTTCAACGTTTATTAGATTACATGAATAATGTTATCGTGGGGCAGGAAGATTTAGTTAGAAAATTAATTATTGCATTACTTTGTAATGGGCATTTATTGGTTGAGGGTGCTCCAGGACTTGCAAAAACAAAAGCAGTAAAAATGCTCTCTTGTTTAATTGATGCAAAAGATCAACGGATTCAATTTACACCTGATTTGTTACCTTCAGATATTACAGGAAGTGATGTTTATCGTCATGAAACGCATCAGTTTTGTTTTCAAAAAGGTCCTATTTTTAACAATTTAATTCTTGCAGATGAAATTAACCGAGCACCAGCAAAGGTTCAGTCAGCACTTTTAGAAGCAATGGGTGAGCGTCAAATTACTGTCGGGAATACAACCTATAAATTACCAGAATTGTTTATGGTGATGGCAACACAAAATCCAATTGAACAAGAAGGGACCTATGTATTGCCAGAAGCACAATTGGATCGTTTTTTATTTTATGTTAAAATTAAATATCCATCGGCAGAGGCAGAACGCAAAATTTTAAAATTAATTCGCCAAGAAGAAAAGCAAGAACCATTGCCTGCTTTTAAAAAGATATCTGAAAAATCTGTATTGTTGGCAAGACAATCTGTGTTGGATGTTTATATGTCACCTGAAATTGAGGAGTATATTATACAACTTATAATGGCAACTAGAAATCCAAAACCATACGGGGAGGAGTTGACTAAATATATCGGGTTTGGAGTGTCTCCTCGTGGAACAATTGCCCTTGATATAGCAGCAAGAGCCTCAGCATGGCTTAATGGTCGAGATTATGTTGCTCCTGATGATTTGAAATCCATCGTGTTTGACGTCTTAAGGCACCGTGTTTTGCCTTCATTTGAAGCAAAGGCTGTTGGTGTTACGTCTGATCAGTTAGTTGCCACTTTACTCAAACGTGTGCCAATGGTGTAAAATGAAAAAAACACAAGTTTCAGAATCTGTGTGTGCCTCGAAAGATGTACTTTTTGAAATGAAAAAAAAAGCATCGCTTTTTACGCTTCGTAAAAATAAATTGATGGTAGATGTTGGGTTTGGTGAACACAAATCACCCTTTAAGACAAAAGGATTAGACTTTCAAGAAGTGCGTGTTTATCAGCCTGGGGATGATATCCGATTAATTGATTGGAAGATTACGGCTAAGCATAATAAACCCTATACAAAACTGTATACTGATGAAAAAGAATTGCAGGTTTTTATCATTGCAGATATGCGTTCGCATATGCAATTTGCAACAAAAGGTGTTTTTAAATCTGTTTTATCAGCAAAAAGTGCAGCTTTTATCGCTTTTTTAGCTGAAAATAAAAATGATAAAATTGGTTTTTGTATTATTCAAGATGATAAAATAGAGTGTGCCTTGCCACAAATGGGAAAAGAAACAGTGTTATCTTTTGTTGATGGGTTAGATAGAGCAGGTATTTTATCCGTTGGTAAAAAAGGAGAAATGACGCTTTTACAAGGCTTGAATAAGAGTGAAAAACTCATTCGTCGCGGTGCGATGGTTTTTGTCATAAGTGACTTTGTTGATTTTAATGAGGCGTGTGAAACTGTTATAAAAAGAATATCAAAAAAAGCGACATGTTCTTTAGTGCATTTATATGATGAGATTGAAAAAAATTTTCCAAAGGGTGTTTTTCCAGTTACAGATGGGAATAATGTTCTTTTTGTTGATTCAAAAGAGGCTCTTTTTCAAACAAAATATGAGCAGTCTTATGAAACACTTGTAGACGCATTAAGGCAGATGGCACAAAATGAGAGAGTTGGTTATTTATCACTATCTACAAAAGAAGATTTTGTTAATCAGCTAGCTTTTTATTGCAAGGGAGGTTTAATTTGAAAAAAAATGACATTTTAAAATCTCTTTTTTCATTAACAGTTTTACCTAATGCTGAAAAATTAGATTTGTCAGGTATGAAAGATGTTATTTTGTTGGATAAACCACCTTTTTTTCCACCAGCAATCGGATGGTGGATTGTTTTTGGATTGCTGATATTGGGTTTGCTTGTTTTCTTTTGGTATGTAAAAAAAAGATATTTCCCTTCGCCATATGCTTATGCGATTTATGAATTAAATAATTTAAAGAAGCAAAATTTATCCCCTGTTGAGGTGGGGGTGAATATTTCTAAGTTACTTAAGCGAGTGGCAATTTTTAAATATGGCCGTGAAACAGTATCACCTTTAGCTGACAAAGAATGGAGTCATTTTTTATTGGAAAAGGGTAATCATATTTTTTCAAAAGAAGAAGCCAATTTTATTGCAAAATCAGCTTGGATGCCCCCTAAAAAAGACATTGCAATTGATTTTGGATGTTTATATACTCATACAAAAGCATGGATACAATATACTTTAAAAAGGGAACAAAAATGACCGTAAAAAAAGAAGAAATTTTGCTCGCTGCACGTGATTTTAGAAACGATGATATTCAAGAAGTACCTGTCGATACAACGCCACCCAATAAGGTACAAGAGGCATTATCTACATCAACAGAAATATTTGCTGGAATTTCTGTTAAGGCGACAATTGAATACGAGTCGATGAGTTCTAATTTAAAAAAACGTGAGTTTTTAATTAGGCGAATTATAAGAAATAAAGAAGAATATTTTATTGATGGTATTGCTCTTGATATAAAGGCTCCACGTTTGATTCGTGTCAGCCAAATTTCTTGTATAACGGATTCTGTTTCTGGTAAAATGTATTCTGATGCTTATTTGTTTTTGCAAAATGTATTAGGGATTCAAATTGAAGATGTTTATATTCCAGAGCCCATGTCTGATTTTGCAAAAGCAATAAAAGAAACGGGGCATGAAATTACGGTTTTAATGTATTTGATTGCACTTGATGGTACGCGTGCATCAAAAGAAAGACAGTGTGTTTTAAAACATATTCGATCAAGAGTGCCTTATTTAACATATGACGATGTTCAAATGAATGATTATTTGATTTCTCTTGCTCCTGATAGTGATAGTTTCTCAACCGCTTTTCATTATGTGTTGAAAAAGGGTAAATTGGTTGTCGAGCCATTATTCCAATCAATTTTAAATGTGATAACAGCTGATAAAGTCGTTCATGAAAAAGAGAAAGCATTTCTTGCAAGAATCATTGATTGGTTAAAACAAGATGGCTATCAAATTGACATAGTTGAAGAAAAATAATCTCTTTTATGGAATTTTAGCTTGACTTTATGGAATTTTTAATATATAGTTAAGCCCTATGGTTTAATTTATTTAATTAAGTGGTGGTATATTATGGCAAAACCGACAACAGTTGAAGTTAAATTAGAAAGCTCTGCAGGAACAGGTGTTTTCTATGTAACAAAAAAGAACCCACGGACAAAAACTGAAAAGTTAAAAATCCGTAAGTATGACAAAAAAGCTAGAAAACATGTTGAATTTGTCGAAAAGAAATTGAAATAATTCATTTCGGGTTGAAAAAGAGGTCGCTTTTGAGCGACTTTTTTTTTATTATAAAAATATATAACAATATCCAAAAGTTTTATTGAAAAATAGGATAAATAAGCCATTTTAAATAGAGGTAGAGAAAGATAAAAACTGGAGGATGTATGTCAGAACAAGTAGATGGATGCTTAAAATTAGGAGATAGGGCTCCAGCATTTGAGGCTCAAACAACAAATGGGAAAATTTCATTTCCAAAGGATTTTAAAGGGAAATGGGTTATTTTATTTAGTCATCCATCCGATTTTACGCCAATTTGTACGACTGAATTTATTTTTTTTGCTGAAATGATGAAGGATTTTGAAAAATTAAATACAGCATTAATTGGTTTGTCGATAGATAGTTTGTCAAGTCATTTAGCCTGGTTGTATGCAATAGAAGATCAAATTTCCTTTCATGGAATTACAAAAACAAAAATTAGATTTCCTCTTATAGCTGATTTATCAGGAGAAATATCCCAAAAATATGGTATGATTCATCAAAATTGTTCAAATGTAAAAACAGTACGGGGTGTTTTTTTTATTGACCCAGAAGGAATTATTAGAACAATTTTATTTTATCCACAATCAACAGGTCGTAATTTTGATGAACTAAAACGAATTTTAATGAGTTTGCAGTTAGCAGATAAATTGGGTATTTCTACCCCTGCAAATTGGCATCCTGGTGACGATGTGGTTAAAAAAGCACCTGAACAGATTCATGAGCTGGAAAAATATGCTCTTGAAAATAAGAATCGATCAGGTGCTTGGTTTTTGTCGTTAGAAGAATTATCTGTTGAAGATATCAACAAGGTTTTGTATTCTAAAAGAGCAAAATTTAATTGATGATTTTTCTTTTATACGGATTGCCATAGCTAAGTGCAACAGGTGCATTTTCACTAATGATACAATCAAATAAAAAGAAGGGTTCAGCTTGCCCTGCAAATAATTCATCAAGATAGTATTTTACTTCTTCTTCAACAGATTGTTCTAATTCACGAGTGGGAATTTTATTTAACGGGCATTTAAAATCAATCATCAAATCATCTTGGATTCGTTGAATGCGTTTTTGAATACCGCGTTCAATAATATCATATCGTTTTGCTTTTTCTTCTTGTGTTAACATTTAGCCTCCTTAATTTTTTTGTTATATAGTACATATAATACATATAATACAAAAAATCAAGAGGCTTTTGAAATAAAAAATTGAAGATGAGAATTTTTATGTAACTTCTGTAACTGCACGAATGTTTCCATCTCGATTAATTTGCACAACGCGTAATTTTTCTTTCATCTCACGATATGTTTTTTCTCGGTCTGTGGTGGGATAAGAGTGTAAGATTCGGCCAATAAAAGCCTTGTAAGCGGCATCTGGGCTTTCTGCGTGAATGGTTGCAAAACAGTTGTCATGCCCTGATCCCATCAATTCCCAAAGAGCACCTGCATTTGATGTTGAAATTTCACCACCAATAATAGCATCAGGTGTAAAGCGAACGGCAAGGTCGATTACTTTTTTATAATCAAAATTATTGGTGAGTTCTGTACGAGGTAAGACGATATGAACCCTATTTTTATGTGGAACAATTAATTCGCGTGTATCTTCAATTGTTAAGATTCTTTTATGTGGGTCAAGTACTTTTATAAGGTTATTTAAAAAAGTTGTTTTACCTGTCGCTGTTGCACCGCTAATAAGAACATGATCACCTCTTTTAATTGATAACATTAACCGTTCGAATGGGTCGTCAGGATCTTCTACTTGTTTTAATCGATTAAGAGGTCTTAATCTAGCACCTTGGTCTAATCCAAAGTCGCTCATTGAAATAGAAACATCCTCTTTATAAACACGAATTGCCATAGCAATACCGCCTGTCAAATCGTTATTATCATACATGACGTTTCTTCCTGCAATACCAGTAAAACGGTGTCCTCCTGGAAGTGTTGCATACACAGTTGGTGTTCCTTGATTTGGATCAAAAGCATAATCGTAAGAGTTTGCAATAATATACATAATATTATTTAGAAATTCTCTTGTTAATTTTGTATCCTCATAATAATGCCAAGGATGTGCGTGTCTTCCACGTAAACGCAACCATATACCACCAGGAGAGTCAACAGCAACTTCTTCTACATTATCTTGGTTATACCAATAGGAAAGGGGACGCAAGGCCGATTCTAAAACTTTATAAGTATCTGAAATAGAAATTTCACCCATTTTCTATCCTTTCTTAAAAGAGTTTATCAGCTGTTCCTGTTTTTGGTAATACAGGCGTTACTTTACGGTCTTTTATGTCTTTCTTTTCTTCTGTATCTTTAGAATAAACAGGTGTGTTATCTGATTTATTCGATTCTTCAGATGGGGATTCTGCATCAGGTTCTCTATCAACAGGTGTATAATACTTGTTGTCATCATCTGCTTCATTATTCACATCATCTGTTTCGTCTTCTTCTATTTCATCTTCTTCTGAAACATCTGTACTTGTTCCAGATGTTTGACGTTTATCGACCCAAGAGTTTGTTTCAGGACGCTGAGCCTCGGTTGATACTTCTCCCTCAGCTTCTTCGATGTCATCAGCTTCAGATCTTAACCATAAATCTTCATTTGAGAAGACTGTTAATCTTGTTCCTGATGGAACAAATACAACAACAGGGATATTTGCAGCATCAGCAATTAACTGATCAAAAATTGTTTGCATTGAATTGATGAAGTTTTCTCTAGCATCATTTGCAGCTTCTGTTTTGGATGATGTAATGGTATTTCCGTACTCATCTTGATACATATCATCATTTGTTGCCATCATATATGAGATTGCAGAGGTTACAACACTTGTCATAATTGGTTTACCGAATTTTTGAACAAGTTGGTCATCTAAGTAAGCCGCAACACCACCCCGTCCTTGAGCGTCACCAGATGTTGCTTGGAATGAGAAAGCACCACCATCTGGTCGAATAAGGCGTTCCCATGTAATTTCAAGTTTTGCAACACGTTTGTCTTGCCCTTGTTCGCCAGCAAATGTACCAATCAAACGGCTTCCTGCTGGAATGATAATATTTCTGCCTTTTTCAGAATAGATGTGTCTTTCCACAATGGCGGTTACAGGCATTTCTGCGTATCTTGAATCAATAGACCTTGTTAAGACAGCTGGAATAGCTTTGTCTTTTAAAATCATACGAGACATATCCACAGGATAAGATGAAACATTTTTCTTAATGCCAATTGAATCCCAATTTGCATCCGCTTTTTTTCGGCTCATCGCTTGGATACGTTTGTTTGGTGTAATAAGCCCTCTTGATTGAATGCCTTGACGCATACTTTCTCTTTTTTGACTTAAAATCTCTTGCATTTGTTGGACTTGTTCTTTAGTGGGTTTAACCTTCTTTTCAATAATATTGGGGCGGATGCGTCCTTGTGAATCACCGCTTGCCGTAATTAAACGGTGATCAATTGTATAAGGTTTACCATTTTCCATATATCCAATAATAATATCCTTATCATCTAAAATTTCACCGTTTTCAGTTACTTTATATGTTTGTCCACCAATAACAATACCTTTGCCAGAAATACCACGTCCGCCTGTTGCAAGTGTACCACCAGCAGTACCATTTTTGAGTGCTTCCATTTCTTCATCAGACAATGTTTTAATACCACATCTATCTAGATGAATATCTGTACCACTGACTTGGCCAAGTTCATTGCCATCTTTATCCAAAATAACGCCATTACCTTGAATGATAGCCCAAACCTCACCATTTAAATCGATAACTGTCCCGTCAGCGGATATAGTTCCAATTTTTTCATTTTGAGCATTAACAACATCACATCCAGAAACAAGGCCAATCATATTGCCATCTTTATCCATAAGCATGGTTAATTCCCCGCCTGGCAATTTGTCACCTGATAATGTTGTAAACTCACCGTTTTCATTTAATTTACCGATTAAGTTGTTATTTTTGTCGTAGATATTGCCATCTTTATCAATTGTAAAGACAACTTCTCCTTCTTTGTTTCTGAATGTACCACCTGTTGAGAATGTACCTTTAATGTTGCCATTTTCATCATATAAGATTTCTTCGTCTCTTGAAACCATATGTCCAAGAACGGTACCGTCATTTGCAACAGCTGTTCCATCAGCACGCATTTTACCGATTGTTTCACCTGTGGCATTAACAACATCCCCATTAGCTTTGACACGGCCAATTGGTTTGCCATCTTTTCCAAGGACTAAGCCTCTTTCTAAAGTATTACCGATAACTTCCCCTGTTCTATGGTCAACAACAGAACCATCATTTCTGCTACAACCGATATTGACGCCACTTGGATCAACAACAGTTGAGTCTGGCATTGTGCGTCCGATATAATTACCTTCTTGTGACATAACAATACCGTTGCGGGTTACACGACCAATTTTTTCACCTGTTGCACTAACAGCCCATTTGTCAGGCATAATGCGTCCAACAACGGTTCCCTTTGCATCAATAACTTGCCCATTAAAGGTTGCTTGACCAACAATCTTACAATCATTTGTAATTAAAGCGTTTGGAACAAGAGCTCCAGTGATTTTGTATTCACTTGCTTTAACTGCACCATTAACAGCGATTTTCCCTTTAAGTTCACCGCTTGGTGTAATAACATTAGCATTCCCCGCAAGTGTTCCCATAAATTCACCGTCTTGTGAAATAGCAGTTACAAATGGTAAAACAGCACCTGCGAGTGGTTCGTCATCACCCAAGATTGTTCCGTCATCTAAAATGCGGAGCGTTTTGTTATCATTTTCATCTAGAATATCACCACCTAGTGTTGTGCGACCTAGAACTTTTCCACGATAGCTATAGGGTAAACCTTGAGCAACGATGCCACCTTTGTATGGCATAACATTATACAATGTACGATCCTGAATATCTGCAACAGCACCATCACTTAATGCTCTTGCCACCATTTGTCCGTTTCTCCCAATAACAGCACCATCAGAAGCAACAGCACCCAATATTTTGGCATCATCATCTACAGCAACACCAAATGGAGCCTTGCCACCAGCCCACAGGTTATCATTTGTCAAGGCAAACCCCATTGGCATTTGTGTTGCAATTGTTTTTCCATCTGGATTAATAATAGATGCTGAAGCTGGATTTTGACCAAGTAAAAGACCTGTTTTTCCAACAAATGAAGAATTTGGTAAAATCATACCTTTAATTTTTTCTTTATCATCAAACAGAACTCTTGTACCTGCCGATGTGGCGGTCTTTTTTCCTCTTAACAAAACTTGTCCATTTAAGATTTCATAACCAAGTGGATTCAATGATGTTGAAACTGCAGCACCCAGTTGAAGCGTTGCCCCATAGACTTGTTTATTCAAACTATTTGCATAGGCATTCATCATAATTGAACCTGTTGGTTTTTGTGATCCAATTTGTAATGTTTCACCTGTTACTGTTGCTATTGATTTTGTTTTTGCAGCGGTTAAATCAGCAATAAACAAATCTTTATTTGATAATCTAGCAACGATGTTTCCTTCGGATACAACAGTTTCAGGTGCAATGACAGAACCTTTTATTTGCCCTTTAGGTGTTATGATTTTTCCTTCTTCATTAGGGAGCCAAGCAAATTGTCCTGCGTCATTATAGGCAACAGAATTTAATGGAATAAATGTTCCTTTAATATCTCCTTTTGTGTTTATAATGCGATTGTCATTATAAACATAACCAACGGTTTCTTTTTCAGTTCCAACGGAGCCGTCATGATTTAACCATCCGATAAATGAGCCTTCGTTATCAACACCGATACCAATTGGTAACAAGCGGGCAATAACTTCATCCATTGAGCTGTATACATAGTCAGAAGAATAGAGTGAGCCTTTCCCTTTTCCCGTTTGAATGGAATTATCAATAGACATATATCCAAAGTAACGACCTGTTGTACCAACTGTAACACCCCTTTTGGTTAGATAACCAATTTGAGTACCTGCTTTATCAAGTGCCATTCCATTGGGAGTTAATTTCCCAATAGAACGATTTGTACCATTGGTTAAATCAGCATCGAATGATGTCCAACCAACCAAATTATTTTGATGGTTGACATAAACACCAAAAGGAAGCATTCTGCCGATAACGCCTTCGTTATTTACAACAAGTCCAAAAGGTGTTGCTTGACCAATAACAGCTCCATTTTTATCTAAAATAGCCCCAGTAATAGTTGGATAACCCAAGAGTTCTTCTGGTGTCATGGCAACTGCTAACCGTTTGAATACACCACCTAAAATTTTGTTGTAAGGTGAAATGACAAGACCATTTGGTAAGACTTTACCAATTTCATTTTTATCTAAAGACTGTACAACACCCATCGAGGTCACAGAACCGATTTCTTTCCCTGTTGCAGAAAGGATTCTTCCTTGTGGAATTTGATAACCAATGACAGAACCTTTTTTGTCTGTAAGTGTTCCATTTGCTCGGATAGCACCAATAATTTCACCGTTTTTATTTTTGAGTGTTCCATCAACAGTCATTGTTGATAAATAAGTCCCATCCAAATCCATAAATGAAGTGTTATTTGGGATTAATGATCCGATTATTTGGTTCGATTCGCCACTAATGGCAGTTAAATCGGGTAAAATTTTGGCAAAACGCTCACCCTCATTATTAACCCCATAACCTGTTTTTGAATTATATCGACCGAGAATTAAACCTGTTGGTGAAAAAATAATTCCATCAGGGGGAATAATACCCAAAAATTTACCATTTGCTGCTGATGCAATAATCCCATCAGCATCAAGTGTGCCAATTTCATTTCCATTTGCATCATAAACTTTGTTACCTACAATGGACCAACCAGTTGTATTGCCATTTGCATCTAAAATGACGCCTGTTCGCATACCGTTTGGACTTCCACCAATTACGCTACCAATTTCCCCGCCACTAACTCTTTTTGACGTGTATCCAATAACGTTACCGTTTCTATCGCGAATAACACCATTTTCATCAACATAACCGATGAGATTACCATTTTTATCATAAACTTTTCCATCTTTGATGGTCCAGTCAACTGGTTTCCCGTTTTTATCAACAGTTTCAGCTTTCATCATCCCTGGGGCATAGCCAATAATATTACCGTTTTTATCTCGGATAACACCATTTTCATCGACATAGCCAATGAGATTCCCATCTTTATCGTAAACTTTACCATCTTTGATTACCCAATCAACAGGGTTACCATCCTTATCGATTAAGCCTGTTTTCATCGCATCTGAAGCATAGCCTATAATATTGCCATTTTTATCTCGGATAACGCCATTTTCATCAACATATCCAATGAGGTTACCATCTTTATCATAGACTTTACCATCCTTGATAGTCCAATCAACTGGTTTCCCGTTCACGTCGACAATGCCTGATTTGAGAGCACTTGCATCATATCCAATGATATTTCCGTCTTTATCACGGATGACACCGTTTTCATCAACATATCCGATAAGGTTGCCATCTTTATCATAGACTTTACCGTCTTTAATTGTCCAGTCAACAGGATTGCCATTAACATCAACAATGCCTGATTTCATCATCTCTGGGGCATATCCAATGATATTTCCATCTTTATCACGGATAACACCGTTTTCATCTACGTATCCGATAAGGTTACCATCTTTATCGTAAACTTTACCGTCTTTAATTGTCCAGTCAACAGGATTGCCATCTTTATCGATAAGACCACCTTTCATCATCCCTGGTGCGTATCCGATGATATTTCCATTTTTATCGCGAATAACACCGTTTTCATCAACGTATCCAATGAGGTTACCATCTTTATCATAGACTTTACCATCCTTGATTACCCAGTCAACAGGATTGCCATTAACATCAACAATGCCACTTCCGCCAACTTGTCCTATTTTTTCACCAGAGAAGGATATAACAGTCCCGTCTTCTTGAACACAGCCAATGACATCGCCTTTTAAATTCATCACTTTTCCATCAAGACGAAGTCGGCCAATAACCGCACCTTCTTTATTGGCAACGATACCTCTAATCGCAATGGCACCGATCGTTTTTCCTTCACGATTAATGACCTTTTTCTCTGGGGACATACATCCGATTACATTGTTGGATATATCTGTTAACACACCTGTTGCAGTAATCATACCCAGCATACGGCAACCATCAGCGATAGCTGAAGCTCGTGGCACGACAACACCGATAATTTTATTATCTGTGTTTTTAACATAAGAATCGGGCATAACATGACCGATTGTTGCCAAACTGTCATTAATCACTGTTCCGTTAGGGAATGTTGCCCCAACTTGTTGACAGCCATACCCGATGACACGACCTTTTGCCAAAACAGCACCGACAGATTTTTTGCCAGCTGAAACAGAACCATCTGGATTAATACAACCAATGACATTACCCTTTGCTCCGACAGCCTTTCCCTCAGAATTAACAAAGCCGATCGGATTGCCTTTTTCATTAATGACGAGCGTGAATGGGATAACTGAACCAATATCATTACCCTCTGGACTAATAGCAGTGCCATCAATAAGTGCTTTGCCAATAACTTGATCATATGTATCTCTAATATCGCCATTAGGTAAAACCTTACCAACTGTTTGACACCCTGGTGCAACGACTGCACCCATTGGAATGGTTCCACCAATCAAGTCATTCATTGCATTAACAGCAAGACCATTTGGTTTGATAGTACCAATCACATTTTGTTTTGCATCTAAAATTGTTCCATCAGGGATAATAGCACCAATAACTTTCCCCTTGAAATCTGCAACCAGACCCCACGGCCTTAAAAAGCCACTCACTCTATTGTTTAAATTTGCAATCGCACCATTTGCCAATGGTTTGCCGATAACAGCACCGCGAGCATTTACAATTGTGCCATCTTCAAGCATTTTACCAATAACTGTCCCGTTCATATCCATTGCTGATACAACTGGAATAGCGGCACCCAAAACCTTTAACGATGAATCAACAATCGTGTCATCACCAAGTAATCGTCCTAATTTTTCACCTTCAGCAGAAATGACATCGCCATTTGGTGAAATTTTTCCCATAATTTCATTTTTTAAATTAAGGGGAATTTTTTCTGGAGTTGCAACGGCGACAATTTCACCCTTGCTATTAATATAAAGGCCGTCTTTTGTTGGTTTTATTACTTCGCCATCAACAACGATTGCACCATCTTCATTAACGGGATGTAACTGCCCATCAGCACCCATGGCATATTTTGTTTCTTTAACAGCATCCTCTTTTGCTACAGTTTCACAAATAACACAGTCTTTTGAATCAGTTGATTGTGCTTTAACTTGAACCATTGTCTTTTTTGTTTCAAAACTGGTTTGGGAATCTTCTTTCCATTCAATTGTTAAAATATTTTGCAACTGTCTTAATTCAACAGGATGCCACAATACTTTAATCAAACAACCAGCCCCAACGGCGATACTTTCATCTTCTTTGCAGGTTGTTTCAATTGTAAAACCATTTTGCTGTTCATTTTCAAAAAAAGCTCGTTTATAGATAATGGGTGTATTTTCAGCTGTTAAATTAATCGTTGCTTCAACTTGTGAGCCAATAACAACATTATTCATATCAATTTGTTCTGGCGTCACTTTTAATTGTGCATTACCCCGTGTAAATACAGTGATATCGTTGCTATTTTCGCTAGTGGGATCTGTTAACTCATTTCGAATATCTACAGGTGGTTGATATTCTTGTTGTGTAGACTTGTCAGAAATAAAGGCAAGTGCGACAAAAAATATAAGAAGGAGCAAAATTCCCCAAATCAGGAGTTTTTTGTTACTTTTTTTTACATATTGCTCACTGGAGCTTAATCCTCTATTTTCTTGCATTTGAATCCCATTATTTTAGTAAGATAAACAATTATTGAACACGAACAACGGAGCAACTAAATCCTCTGCGACCTAATTTTTTGCACAACTTATCAGCAAGAGTTACATCTTTGATAGGACCAACACGCAAGCGGAAAAGTTCACGTATATTGCCATCAGCAGTTGTATCAATTGAATAATAAGGTTCGTATCCTTTTAAAATATCAGCATTTTTGGTTAAAATTTTATCCCAAATACCTTCTAATTGAGCAATGTCAGGATGTGTGCCAAGTTCAATAGAAATCGTTTCGCTATCGACAATTGCACTTGGTGTTGTTGCAACAGGCATTTGACTCATAACACCAACAATACCCGCTGATGCTTGAGGAGAAGACATCACTGGGGCTGGAATGGATTGAATAGGTGCCATTTGTTGTGTGTAGAAAGATGATGGAACACCCGCTTGTGGTTGATATCCTTGCATGGCTGGTTGTTGCACACCATATGATGGAGCCATTGCATATTGCTGTGGCATAATAGATGGAGCCTCAGAAATGGGTGTGTTAGATTGTGGTAGCACCTCATTTGCTTTTTCAGGCATTTCATCAGACATATCTAACGGATTTGTTGCAACAGCTTCCGCACTCATAACGCTTGGTCGAGCACTTGAACCATTGTATGTGTTTTGTGAACCGCTATAATCTGTGTATTCTAAACCGCTACTTGGATCACGTCTTAATTTAAGACAAATCAGTTTTTTACCGTTACGAAGAACCAAGTCGCCAATCGCTTCAACAATAATTAAGCGTGAATTTGGACCGCTTGTTCTAAAACCAACTGGAACCTCTGTTTCTTGAACAAGCAAGTTGACAATAGGTCGTTGAGTCATTGTGAGGGCCTTAGGACCCAAGTCAATATATGTAAAAATATTATCACGCCATACATTGTCTGGTGCAATATCGACATCAGATGGGTTTGGTATATATATATCAATATCAAATCTCAAAGATTCTGGATCAACGGGAATATTTTGCAACCAATTTGATGGCCCCGTTGATGCTGTATTGATACCAAATTGTGGATTTTGACCGCCACTACGCCCAACTGCCCAATGAGGGACACCTTGTCCACCTAAAGAACCACGTTTTGCAGCAGGATTTGTTACGCCATTTGATGTGCCTAATCTACCGCCAAATTCTGCAGGTGTGTATCTAGGACCAACTAAAACATCAACAACTGATTGTGTAATTTTTTCAGTATTATATGTTTCACTACGCAAATAAAATACATACCTGTTCCCAGAACGGCCAAAAACAATCATATTGCTATCTACACCAATATAAGCGGGATCAGCATAAAGAAGGAGAGAGTTTGGTGCTGCAATTTCACCGCCAAATGATTCAGGTGAACCAATATGAACTTTTTCAATTAATTCCCATGTAGGAAGGTTGATTAATGTCATCATACCTTCTCTTAAACGAACAGGTAAAATAATGTCAGGTGACCATGTGTACTTTGAATACCCTGGCTTTGTTTGTCCTTCACCTAAGTGGGACATTGGATCATTCCATGCTTTTTGTTGCATCCCAAGGGAGTGTAAATAGTTTGGATTAACAGATTCAAAATCACCATTGGTTTGTGCAATAGCATCGCTTAATCGTTCACTTTCTGCATCTGTTGGTAGATTTTGTGCATGTGCAACGAAAGAAAATAAAGCCGCAAAAGCAAGTGTTGAAAGCAAACTTTGTTTGTGAAATTTTTGTTTAAGCATAGACCTCTCCTCTTTATTTTTTTTGTCTTATTATAACATAGACCTAAATGGGATAAAAAGTCTACAAAAAAAATCACAATTTATTAATTTTTATATAAAAACAACATTTTTAGGTGATTTTTAAATTTTTTATTTTTTTAAGGGCTAAAATCTATTTGGAATTTGCTTGTTTGAAACCGATACTTGAAACGGTAAAGCCTAATGGATTTTTAAGACGTTGTTCCCAAATTAATCCTTCTCGTGTTGGTCTAAAATTAATTTTCATTGTTGCAACCCATTTTGAGCGAACAGGTTCCGAGGCTCCGTGTTTCATTTCAACAAATTCAAGTTCCGCTCGCCATACATTTTCATTTTTATTAGAACGAAATGGTGTAACAACTAAAATTTTAACATTGCGTGTTAGACCGTCATTTTTAGCTTGATTAAGCCACATGTTAGCAAGTTTTCCAAAATCAGAAAAAACAGATGTCTCACTCATCCAGTTGACATCGCCATCAATGCCCCAACGTCTTTCAAGTTCTGCAACATTTGAACTCATACTGAAATAAGATAATAGATAATGTCTGATAAAAGATTCAGACAATAACTCCATATTTATTTGTTGATAATTTGGTCGTGTAACATTAATAACTTGTTGGTCTTTATTAAGTGTTGTTAAAAAGAATGGTTGTACACGCACAATTGGTAAAAGTGATAACATGGCACTTATAAGCATAAAAGTCGTCAACACTGAAACGACAAGAATCAGAGCAAAAGTCCTAGCCATCCAAAGGTATTGACGTTCTTTGAGGGCTTCGGCAGTTATGTTTTGTTCAAATGTTTTTTGTCTTTCAACTGTTGGACCATTTGTGTTCATGATGATTTAAAAATTCCTCTATGATAACCAATCGGGTAAAATAGGTGCTTTTTTTAATTCAAGACAAGCACAAGGTGATTTTTTTAATTCAGAATAATCAGGACCAATACCAACTGGTTCTTTTTCATAAACCGAACCGCATGCTGCTGCAAGTACGATTAATCCTAATGTGGCAAGTGCAAATAGATATTTTCTCATTTTTTTACCCCTTTAAAATAGTTAACTACTTTTTACTTTAGCACAGAAAAATAATTTATCAAATAAAAAAATAATTTTATACAATATTTTTAATTATTTTTTTACTTTCTCATTATATTGAACGACATAAAAGCCGTATGGATTGGATTCGATATTGTTATAATGATGAATATGTTGCCTATGTGCAATTTGCATGTTGATTACTCTACGTTGGACTCTTGGTCGTTCATGTGGTTCAAAGGGATTATGTATATATATATCAACTTCAATGGTATATGTATTGCCTAAGGCAGAAATAGACACAATATCAACACTTTGTGTTGCTTTTTCATTCTTAATTCCTTTGATTTTTTCTCGAAGTTCTTTTGAATAAAAAGCACGATAAACGCCTGGTGCTGATAGACGATTAATGACACCCCGAGGAGCCCATCTCGCATTCATTTCCCATTCATCAGCAAAGGTGGTAAGACGTGCATCTATATAATATCTAACAAGCATTTCATCGATAAGACTTCTGTTTTGTTTGTTAATATCTGATGTAGAGCCTAATAATCCTTTAATAGGAAGGGTGTCAACTTGAATATGATTGGAAGAATTAATGGTTGTTTCAGACGATGGTAAAACTTGAGCGATTATCTTAAGTTTAGGTGCCATTTGCATAAGGGTTAGAACGATAATTAAATTAATAGCAATCCCAACGGATGCAAGTGCCATCCAAAATTTTGCAAGGAATACAGCAACATTACTCCTAATCCTTTGGTTTTTAAACAACATTTCAATCATATTAAATGCCTCCGTTTAGGCATTGTGAATCGATTTTTAAGTCAAACTCATTTTGAAATGTTTTTTCTTCTTCTTTTGCAATTTCTTCATATAAGGCTTTTTCTGCCTCTTTTTCATTTTTTAGATGGTCAACTTGTGTGGCATTAAATGTTGATAGAAGTAGTTCTCCATTCAAATCTTTTTCAAGTGCATCAATATAATTTAAGTGTTCTTGAGTTTGGGTTGCATTTATAATATTGCTCGCTTTAACGTAAGTATCGGATCCACGCTCAATTGTTTTAAGTTTTTCCATCTGTTGTGCGTGGGGAAGTAGAGCAAACTCTTTTAAAAAATCATTTCCATCTTTAACATCAATAGACGGGTTCTTTTTCTGATTTTGAGTGATTTTTGTGCGTATCTCTTTAATGTATGCTTGTTTTTTTTCAATCAATTGATTTTGAATTGTATCAAGTGATGAGATGTCTTCGGCATCAATTTCACTTGAGATACCGATTGATTTCAAATCTTCTATAATACTTTGAGCAGATTCATTTTGAAAGGCAAGAGCTCCATCATAATTTTTTTGAGAGACATTTTTTGCTTTTCTTAATCCTTGATATACGTTTAATCTGTTGTTTTTTTGTTTGATATTCATATGTTTATATTCATCTTTAACAACAAGAGATTTTGATTCGAATATATCGGCCATTTCACCGTTTGGATTATATTTTTCAAAATCACTGTTGACAAATTTTTTCCAAGGCTCGGGCCATGCAGGAAAAACAGATTTAGATTGGCTTGGATCATCCATCATAAGCAAAATCTCATTTGCAGGAGGGAGAGCTTTTGGCGGTTTTGGTAATGTGCGGAGATCCTCTGGTAATCGAGCTAATTCTTTGGCACTTAACGATTTTAAAAACTGTTGAAATGCATTTTCGTTTTCAGCATATGAGTTTTGGCTTGATACACCTGGAATTTTGCCATTTCTACCTAAACGAGAATTAATTTTTTGAATGAATGAGCTAACATCTTGATTGTATAGATATTCTTGATCTTTCCACAAAGGGAATGTTTTTCCATCCTTGAGTTTTCCGTATTTTTCGGGTGAGGCATAAACAGATTCTAAAACCTCTTTGCCAAGATACCAGTGAGCAAGTTGCTCTGTTCTAATTTCTTCACCTGTGTGTAATTTTTTTGGCATGGCATTTAAAATAGAAAGCGTCATTTCCATTTCTTGATTATCATATTCATTTGTTATGTTTTTCCATGCATTAGCAGGGTCCTCATAAACATCTGCCAAAAGATTAATATTACATTCTTCCATTGCCTTATAACGACGATCAGCTATGTCTTTTTGTTTTCTTTCACTTTCTGTTTTGCTATATAAGTCTTTAAGGATACTTATTTTTTGTTGAATTGCTTGTATACCCATTAATTCAGCTAATTCTGGCAAATAGTTTTCTTGCTCTTGAATTTCTCTAACTGGAGCTTCAAGAACTGGCACCTGTACAAATTGAGCCATTGCAGTATTTGATAGAGTTGATGAAAAACAGATACCAGCTACAGCATATAAAAGATATTTTTTTATCATTTTTTATCTCCAGATGAATTTACACCTTTTATGGTTGGAATAAACTTAACAGGCTTCATATTTGATAAGCCAATATTTGACATGTACTCTAAACGAGCTGCTTCAATTTGTTTTTGAATAAGTAAAAGTTGTTCCCAAGCAGCTTTAAGTTCAGCAGTTTGTTGTATTAATGCGGTTTTGTTTTCTTCTAAAACACTTGTTGATTTTAGCATACCAGTAACATTTTTAGGTGTTGAAGCTTTTTTAGATGACGCATTAACTGATTCTTCAATTTCATTAACGATATCAACAATTTTTTTATATTTTGTTTTTAAAAACATTACCCGAGATATGTATTTTAATGTTGCTTGATGGCGGATATAGGTTCTGCGTTTATCGAAACCATATTCACTTTTATAGCCACCTTGTATTTCAATGCCGTAAAATTTTTCATTTAAATTACGTTGAACCCGTTCAGCTGTTGTTGCATTAAGTGGCGGTTGCGTATCTTGAGTAACGGGTTTTTCTGTATCGTTTTTTGTTTCGGTTGATAAAACACTAAAATCCCCAGACATAAGCTGTGCTGCGATATTTTTTAATTTTTGAATAGCAGACATAATTTTTTCTGCATAACCTTGAACTTGTTGACGAGCGTATTGTGTTTGTTTGATAATTTCACCCGTTCCTTTAATCGTACGTTGTCCAATTTCAGGAACAGCAACAACAGTTCCGCCATAATTAGTCAAAAAACAAGGAAGTGCACACGGAATCATACACGGATCAATATATGCCGTAGCTGGCTTTGAAAAAAGGATGACACTTAGAAGAAGTATTTTTATTAATTTCATTTTTGGCCTCCTACATCTTCAGCGGTCATTTCAACCAATGGTTCACTTAAAAGTTGTAATGCTGCTTCGGTTTCCATACTCATAATTTGAATGGCAATGTTTGCAGCGGTTGTTTTTATTAATGCTTTTAGGTTTCTATTTTGCAATGCGTGGGATTGTGTTTGATTGCAACCAGAAGTTTGAGCATTGATTAATGATTTGGCATCTTCTTTTAATCTTTCTCTTAAAGCGTAAGCAAGGGCATAGCCTTTGGATGCAACTTCACTTGCATAACGTTTGCGTTTTGTTTGAAGTGCTTCTTTCTCAGATGAAGATGAGTTTTCATACGCTTCTTTATCTTTGAAAAAGAGTTCTTCAATGAGAATTTTTTTAGCTTCGCTAATTTTTGTCAATTCTTGAGGTGTTTTTAAAAAATCTGAACGTGAAATTAAATCGATGATTTTTTCGCTAGAGGATTTTTTGGTTTCAACACCTTCAATTTCTTGAACAAATGTTGTTGTGATTGCACCTTTACTAATATATTCCCAAGCCGTTGTTTTTATTTCTGTTTGTTTATTGGTTGGATTGCTTGAACAGGTGGGGTTGCCATTTTTAATTTTATTTAATTCTTCATCTTTGATGGCAGTGTTTGTTGCGGTTGTCCCATTGGTAAAAACATTAGTAACATTTTGAAAGACTTTACTCATATTTTTTGTATCAGTAATTGGGCACATAAAAGCTGAAGCTTGTGAAAAAAACGTACTCACAATCGTTATACTTATTACAAGGGATAGAAGAATTTTTTTACGCATAATTTTGTCCCTTTCTTTACTGTAGAATAGATATTGATTTCGTTTGCATTTGTTGCAAACTGTCAATTTCAAGCATCATAGATCTTAGAACAAGAATTTCGTTTAAAATATCAGCAGTATTTTGATTTGCCAAAGCGTTCCCTTTTTCGAGCTCCACATGTGTTTGTCGTCTTTGGGTGTCGCTCTTTCTTGTTGTTTTATGTTTTTCTCCTTTTTCCATTAAAGCAAACGATTTTTGGGCAATTGCACGCCCTTGTTCTAAAGCTAAATGGTAGGCGGATTGCATGGCTTCTTGTGAATTTAGAACCAATGCATCTTTGGATGCTGTATTTTTAATTTTTGTTTCGGAGTCCTTGTCAAAAACAGATAACATCTCTACTGGATTTTCAGCATAAATTGTTTTGCTGTCAATGAGCATCTTTTTTTTAGCCAGTTCTTGAACTTTTTTTACATCAGGTTCTTTTTTTGTTAATTCTTGTATAAAAAATTCTGGTATAAGAGGTGTTGCATCTTGTTCTGTAACAAGTGTTTCATTTTTAATAGCTTTTTCTTTTTTTGCATTTTTAGTGGGGTTCCCAACTTGATCATTATCTTTGCCTTTGTCTGTCTTTAAGAGTATGGAAAGTTCGGTGCTAACTTTTTGAATAATCCATTGTGCTTGTCCTAAAGCAGTTTCTATAGGTGCAACGGTTGGACCAGCGTATACAGCTGAAGATACGCTAAATATGGTGAATGCTAAAATGATATGTTTTTTTATTGTAATCATGTTTTCTCCTTATCACTGTAGCAAATTTGAAACCCCACTAAACATAATGCTTGGATCATTGATCATTAAATTAGTAGCATTGTTTTGTTCTGTAGCGGTTAGTCCTCTTAACACATTACGGGCAGCTGTTGCTTTTAAAAGATTATTAAATACTTGTGTGTTACTGTTTGCTGTTGAGGTACTTGCAGCAACGGCAGCACCGTAATTTGTTGCTGAATTTGTTTTTGCCACGGCAGATGTTTGTGCAGAAGTGACATCATCTCCAATAGCTCGAGAGGCAGTAACTCTATTTGTAAGACCAAGAGCGTAACCATATGTCGCCATTTCTGTAATGGCAACTTTTCGATTATTTTTTGTTTCTGCGGTATTTTCAGTACCTGCTTTTTCGGGGTCGGAAGATGCTTGAAGTTTTTCGTCTCTTGTTTTAATCATATCTTCGCCTTCAGGCAAATTTCCATCAACGGTTTTTTTTGCCTGCCCTTCTTCATCCTCTCCTGATAAGGCTTCTACAACGGTATCAGTAACTTTTGTTGCACCCAGTTTTAAATATCCAATACCTGCACTCATCCATGCTTGCGGACCACCTAAAATTAGTTGTGTAATTTGAGCATTTTTAACTGTTTCGATTTTTTCTTGAGCTGTTTTTATGTCTTCTTGAACAGCTCTCATCGTTGCAGAACTGTGCCCGCCAACATCCTTTATCATGGCTGAATAAGCCGTGTGGGAAAAACCAGTTATAAGAAGAATGAGTAGTAATTTTTTCATTTTAATATTCCTCCTATAATACCTGTAATCCCAGATGCCATGTCGCCTCCTACACCCATGGATGGTTGTTTTGCTTTATTAATAGCTTGAAAAACAGCGACAGATTCAATTTCTAATTTTTTTGTATCCATAGTGAGAAGGGACATCACCATGTTATTAAAAGCAAATTCACCTTCGGTTCTATTTTGTAAGGCGGTGGTAATATTTTCTGATGAGGAGCCTGTTTTTTCCATTTTTTCTTTATCATCATCATATTTGGCAGTGCTGTTTACAATTGTTGTTGCATCAGCAAGTAATTCACCAGATGACTGTGAAAGTGCAATGGAAATATTCTTTTTTATCGCTTGCAAATCAGAAGAAGAAAGTTGTGTTTGAGCATCATCAACATAAAAACATTGTGCAACACCAAGCGGTGTATCAAGTCCTTCGCACTCAAGTTTATTTGAACCTGTGAAAAAGTTAATAACCGCATTAATAGCATCTGTAATCATTTTTTTAAAACCAGATAAGCCACTCGAAATAGAACTTACCATCCCAGAAAAACCAGATCCAGCAGAGCCATTGGTTGCACTGCTAGGAGATACAGCTCCATTTAGACCAACGATTTTTGACGCGGAAGAAAATAGCGTATTTTCCTGCGTCATATTTTGGACGGAACCACTCGCATCGTGTTTAACGTTACTGTAATTTGCGGGCATTCCTGCGAATAATCCGATTGGATAAAAGAAAAATGTTATAAGCAAAATAACAATCAAGCGACGCATCGGTATAGTCCCTCCAAAATAAACATGTCCCTATTATTATTTTACACTATTTTGAAGTTTTTGCAAAGCTTTTTTTATATGCTTTTAATAGATTAACATATAACATAGTTACAGTCATAGGGCCAACACCGCCAGGGACAGGTGTAATAGCACCAGCTATTCCCTTCATGCTTTCAAAATCAATATCTCCCGTTATTTTGTTGTTTTCTAATCGAGTAATACCTACATCGATTAAAACAGCTCCTTTTTTGATGTAAGATTTTTCGATTAAATTTGGTTTACCTGTCGCAGCAATAACAATATCGGCAATTTGGCAAATTTCAGGCATATTTTTTGTTTTTGAATGTGCTTGGATAACAGTGCAATTTTCAGCAAGTAACATTTGTGCAAGCGGTTTGCCAACTAATCTTGAACGGCCAATAATAAGAGCTGTTTTCCCCTCTAGATTTGGAATAACCGATTTAATAAGTTCGAGACAGGCAAGCGGTGTACAGGGTTTTAAATCTGTTTTTGAAATAAAAAGATTTCCTAAATTTTTAGGATGAAGTCCATCGACATCTTTTTCAGGGTCAAGTGATTCGAGCACCTTATTTTCATTAAAATGAGATGGTAAGGGGAGTTGAACCAAGATGCCATCTATATCTTTATTTTGGTTAAGTTCTTCAATAAAAGCAATAAGGGCATCTTCTGTCATAACAGGTGATAATTGAAAAACTTCTGCATCAGCACCGATTCTTTCGCCAATTTTCTTTTTGTTTGCAACATAGATAAGACTTGCGGGGTTATCTCCAACTAAGATAACGGCTAATTTTGGTTTTCTTTCATATTGTTGTATTTCTTCTGCAAGCTGTTTTTGGATGTTTGCAGCCATTTTTTTCCCATCAATGATAATTGTTTCCATATAACCTCCCTGCGTATTTTAATTTACCTCAATTACGGCAAATCTTTTTGCATTTCTTAATAATTTTTCAGATAATTCTTCCATAGCTTGTGCTTCAAGTTGCATTTTAAGTTCGTCGTCTGATGGAATAACTTTTTTTTGTATCGTTTGACATTTCATAAAAAATAAATCCGCATCAGGTGTTTGGATTGGACCAATAACTTTTTTATTTGGAGCATCTTGTAAAATGTTTTTTAATTCGCGTGGGAGTTGTTCTGGTGATACCATTCCTGATTTTACAGATTCTTTAATGGCGATATCTTTTGCAAATGTTAAAAATGCATCACAAGAATTAAGTTCTTTTATCGTGTCACCAAGAGCAGATGTTTTATTTGCCATAAGAGCCATTTGAGCTAATTCGATAATAGGAATTGTATCCGTTGTAATGGCATATTTTCTGTCAAGAACTAAAACAATCAAATATCCTTTTTCTGTTTTTAATGGTACAGAAACATCTCCAGGACCCATTTGTTTTAAAACAGACATAATCTCAGTTGAATATTTATTATTCTTTATCCATCCAACTTCCCCCCCTTTTTGTGCGGAAGGGGCAATGGAATATTTTTTTGCAAGCTCTTGAAATGGGCTTCCTTTGTGAAGTGCTTGATAACATTCTTCTGCATTTTTTTTGTCAGGGATAAGCATTTCAGCAATATAGAAACCTTCTTGTTTTAATTCATTTTTAAGTTTGGATTTGAGCTTTTCAATTTCTGCTTTAGACGGTTCATTTAGTGAACGTTTGTTTTTTTGTAATACTTGTAACCACATTAAATCTGCTTGAATTTGTTCTTCTAAAATAGACAGTGGAATGTTATTTTTTGCAAGCATTTTTCCCATTTCATTTTTTTTTAGGCCGTTTTGTGCTTCTAAATGATGAATAGCATCTTTAATTTCCTTTGCAGAAACAGAAAAACCATTTCTTTTGGCCTCAGCAATTTTAACCCGATCATCGATAAGTGCGTTTAATGCAGATTTAATATATTCTTTTTTCTTTTCTTTTGTTAATGGTGTTGAATTTTGAATAGATATAAGTTTTGCCCTTGATTCGGCATCGAAACTTGAAATGGGCTGATCGTTCACTTTGGCAATAATTTCGCCTGCATTACAAGCAAAATTTAAAAAGATTAAACACAAAAAAATTAATAATTTCATTACATGCCCCCAAGTGTTTTAAGAATAAATTTTACCATAAAAGAAGTATCCCCTTCATATTCTCTATCATAGGTAAACGATTTGTCTAATTCAAATGAAATAATGGTACAATCATTTTCATATTGTGCAATCAATCCAGATTCAACAGGTCCTCTTTGATTTGAGCGTTTTTCAAGATTATATCTATAGTACCCCGATAAAGACCAGTTTTTTGAAAGTTGTGATGAACCAAAGAATAAAATTTCTTCACGATTTTTGTAATATGAGTATTCGCTCAAATCGGTTGTTTCTTTTAGCTTAACATAATCAAATCCAAAACGTAATGGGGCTTTCCCAACTGAAAAGGTAATTTCATTTTTGACGGGTTCAAAAGTATCCTTTTTCAACCTGAAACGATAGGCTAAAGAAAAGATGTCAAAATTTGTTTGTAATCTACCAACGTAATCTGAATATCGAGATTTAAATCCGAGTGCTTCATCCATAATTTCATCTCCTGAAAAGTGATATGATTGGCCAAACAAAAAGGATAAAGATATATTTTTTGATCCATAAATAGAATATTCAACCCCATAATTTGCACGTGTGCCTGTTTCAACACGGTCATATCCGATAAATCTATTTTCTGAGAATAAATTAGTATCATCAAAATCAATGTCAAGACTATCGATATTTGGGATTTTATCTTTATTTCCGCTAACAGGTGATGAAACAAGCATCATAATGGGTGAAACAATTTGTGTATATGTTTCACCAACATTTACAAATGGATAACTTATTTTTGTTGAAAAAACAGGATAAAAACGTCCAGTAGAATAGGTCTTATCAGGTGCAATGTTTGCAAATGAATATTTGCCCGTGTCAACATTGTAACCATCAACACGAACAGAGGCTTTTGTATCAATTACAAAACCACTTGATGATATGTGTGGCAAATGTAACCCTTGTGTAATAGATGCTCTGTTTGATTTAAAACGTTGTCTGTTATTATATGCAACAGCATTGAGTTTTGAAAAAGCATAAAGACCATTATCAGTAAAAGGAAGTGTTGTATATGTATAATTTGCTGTTGGAATAAATACAGGGATGGATTTTTGGTCAACACTACCATGTTGATTTTGGAATGAAAGACCTTTAAAGTGAAAATAATTTCTTTCACCAAAACGTTCTGCTGTGATGTTTGATTCTAAATATTGATCAGATGTGTTTACATTTGGTAATGAATAACGTCTAAAATATGTATCTGATGATGTGCGATAATATTGACCCGATACACGCCATTTATCGGTTAGGTCAAATTGCATACTTGTTTTTATATGTCCTTGCCCTTTGTTGTCATTGTCTTTTGTTCCACTTGCTTGTAATTTAAAATATCCGTGTGTAAATATACCATCATAATCAATAAATGTTAGTGGATCGTGACTTGTTGATATTGTAGGACTAAGAGTTAAGTTTTGATTATCTGCAATATTTATGAAAAATGGTAAATTAACCCCTTGTTTCATTTCATTGCTATGGCCAAAACTGGGAGCTAAAAAGCCAGTCTTTCTTTTAACGGTGAAATCTGGTATGTTTAAATATGGAAAATAAAAAACAGGAATATCCTTTACTTTTAACAATGAATGTGTAAAGGACATCTCTTTTTCGGGCTTGTTATGCTTAATGTTGCGAGCAGTTAATTCCCAAAGCGGAGATTCGCCTTTGCAAAAAGTACAAGGCGTATACATTGCTCTTTTTAAGTATGTAATATTACCATCATTTTTTTGCTTAATTCTTTGAGCAGACATAAAGGAGCCTTCATATAAATGCATTTCTATCGAATTTGCAATTGACTTTTTCAATGATGGTGTTAGAACAGAATCAGTAGCGTAAGTAGTCGTTCCGTCAGGTGTGGTAATCTTTGTGGTTGTCGGAATGGTAATTGTTCCTTTGGTTCTGTCAAAAATAAATTTCTCAGTTGAAATGATGGTTCCATTTTGTTTGATAATGACATTTCCAGTTGCGATAACCAGATTGTTGTTTCTATCATATAGAATTTCATCTGCTTCAAAATCAACGGGTTTATCTTTTTCAACCTTTACTTGCGGGTCAAATTTAACTTGTGCTTGTGTTGCAACAGGAACGCTTGTTATTAGAGCTAAGCAAATGACGGGTAGTATCTTTTTTAAAATTTTAAATTTTGGTTTAAAAGGTTTCATTGTGATAAAATAAATAATAATAACTGGAACAAAAATATTTAAAAATAAAAGAGGCGAAAACCAAAGGTTTTTTGCTGTTAAATTTTCAAATGCTAAAGCTAAAGATTGAACAATAATTGTTGCAAGGACAATAAAGTTTATCCGCCCCATTTGTCCTCTGCGATTATAAAACGGTGATAAAATGGCAAACATTGCAAGTAACATGAATGTTAAATTATAAAGAGGTTTCGTTAAACGTTTGAGTGCTTCTGTTTTATATTTTCGGTATAAAACAGGGTTATTAACATCCTCTTTTTTCACAGAAAATAAATAGGAAAGCGAATGTTCTGATTCATCTAATGTCCTTGTTTTACTATTTTGTTTTTTGTCGCTGAAAAACATATTGTATTTATTGAATTTAAGAATGGAGAATTTTTTTGTTTTTGGGTTATATTCTTGACGAGTTCCTTTCTGAAAAACGAGTTGAAATCCGTCTGTTTCTTGAAAAATAAAACCTTTTTCAGCAATGAGAATTGAAATATTATTTGGATCTTTAGCATCGTAAGCCATAACACCATTAACAGAACCATCACTAGATCGTTCTTTAACATATAGTGTTAAACCATTATTAAGGGTATTGAATTGACCCTCTTGCAATAATAAGTGTGATAGGTCATTTCTAACACGCCATTTTAATTCACTTAATTCCTCATGCGATTTAGGGATAATTTGAATAGTTAATAAATATCCTAACAACGTTAAGATAATCGCTAAAATAAAAGCAGGAAGCATAATTTGTTTATTTGACATACCAATGGCTTTCATTACCATAATTTCCTTGTCAGCTTCCATTCGTGAAAAAATAAATAAAATCACGGCAAACAATGCTAATGGGGATAAAATTTGAATAAAATTAGGCAAAACAAGCAATGTCATTTCTAAAAAGACAGCCAATGGCACGCCTTTTGTCACAATCATGTCAATCATACGCAATGATTGGGTCAACCAAACAAGTGCGGTCATCCCTAGTAAAATAAGCATAAAACTGAGTAACAGTTGCTTTAAAATGTATTTTGTTAAAATCATTTAATGTCCTTTTTGAGTACTATATGCTAAAGGATGAGATTTTTCAACAATCTTTTTTAATCTATCTTGCAAAATGTGAGTGTATATTTCAGTTGTTGCGATATCAGAATGTCCTAACATCTTTTGTACAGAACGTAAATCTGCATCATGAGCAATCAAATGGCTAGCAAAAGAGTGTCTAAAAACATGCGGGGAAACACGTTTGGGGTCTATTCCTACTGATACAGCGATGTTTTTTAATTGATTGAAAAAGGTGCTTCGACTAATGTGGCCAGATTTTGAAAATGTGGGAAACAACCATTTTGATGGTCTGCCTTTTTTTAATGGTCCATAATTTTCACGTTCTTTAAACCATTCTTCAATCAGTTGGGTTGTCTTTTGATTAAGCGGAACGACTCGTTCTTTTTTTCCTTTTCCTAAGATGGTGATGGTTTGGCTGTCTTTTGTAATAGCTGAAACAGGGAGAGAAACCAATTCACTAACACGCATGCCTGATGCATAAAGGAGTTCGAGCATAAAATGTAAACGTGTATCGTGTGCGGATGCATCGATTAAACGGAAAACTTCTTTTTGAGATAAATATTTGGGAAGTGATTTTTCATTTTTTGCTGATTGTAAATAATCAGAAGGATTCTTTTTTATAATATCTTCAGAATATAAAAAACGATAAAATTCGTGTATTGCAGAAAGTCGTCTATTTTGCGTTTTGGGACTAAGATGGTGTTGTGCACTCAAATTTTGAATATAAGATTGTAAATCAATGTGAGTAGCTTTTTTTAAACCAATATTATGTTGGTTTAAAAAATTAGATAAATCAACCAAGTCGCTTTTATATGCTTTAAGTGTGTGGGGAGAAGCTCCTCGTTCTGCTTGCATCATTTCTAAAAACAACTCAATGAATTTAAGACTCATTGGTAAAGCATCCTTTCTAGCTCAAATTCTTTTTCGATTGATTTAGGCGTATTTTCAATAATAAAAGAATGAATGCTTTGTTTTTCGCTGATAGTGGAATCATTTAAATCTAAAATTGCTTTAATTAAATTTTCACCAATTTTATTTTTATTTTCTACTTTTAAATATTCATAAGGTACTAAAATTTGTTGCGAGTCCTTTTTTAAAGATAGTTCCTCATAAGCTTCATTTGAAAGGCGTTTATAAAAATTAGTACAATCTTTATCTGTTGTGTTAGTGCAAAAATGAGCAATAAGAGAATTTAGGTCATTGGAAAAGCCTGCTCCAAGTAATTGAAGTGTCGGAATAAGCATCATTCGTTGTTTTTGATAAATGTCTAATGGACTATTTTTCAAAAGGGTATACCACTCATTTGCTTTTTCTAAATTATTGCGTAAAGCATAAATTTGCACCGCATAAAATGCAGTTGGAAGATACGCTGGATTTGCTATGATTTTATCAAGTTCGCTTTCTATAACTGGTGCAATATGTAAGATAATTTTATCTGAAAAGGCAAGTTTGAGAAATTCGTTTAGATATTTAATTTTTTCTTTTTCATCAATCGTTGTTTGTATTTTTTGAAACAACTCAGCCCGTTTTAAATGGTTTTTATCAATTTTTAAATTGTGTAGTGGTAGATTATAAATTTTTTTTAATTCGTCACCTGTTAAATTCAATTGTTCCGCCAGTTGTATGCGTTTTTCAATATCTGTATAGGGTAGTAATGTTAAAATTTTTTGGATATCTAAAGTTTGGTTTTGAAAATTAAAAGGGGTTGTTTTTGAACGTGCTAGTAAAAAGGCATCTTCTTTTTTGGGTGTTTCTTCTATTAGCGGAGTCTCAATTTCAAGTAAAATATTTTCTGCAAGGCTTGAAAATAAATCAGAAGGTTTTTCTTGACTTTCTTTTAAAATTTCATATGACAAGATAGCTTTATTTCTTTCTTCTTTTTCTAAAAATAAGTTTATTCTTGCTTTATCTAAAAAGGATACATCTGTGATGTTTTCTAAAATAGGTTCTGCATCGTTTATTTTGCCAATCATTAAGAGCGTGTAGAATTTTATTTTAAGAATATCCTCGGTTAATTGCTTTTCGGGTAGTTGTTGGATGATTGACAGTGTTTCATCAAAAGCCCCTAAACGAAAGAGCGTATTTAAGCGTTCAATTAAAAAGGCATAGTCTTTTTGGGAAAGGTTTTCTTTTTTTTGCGGAGCTGTTGAATCTTGTGTCAACAAAAGTGTTATGGCTTTTTGAGAAGCAGGTGTTAAGGGTTTAGTCCCTATTTTTTTGAATAAGAGGATGAGATTTTCTTCATCACTTTCTTGCCATATATTAGAGGGGAAAACCGTACTTGTCCCAATTGTGTTTATAGAAAATGAAGGCAAATCTTCAATAACAACATCCGATTGCAATACTTGGCTGTTTGCATTTTTTGTTAACAAAAGACAAAGGAGAAAATAAAATAATTTTTTTTTCATTAATTTAATGGCTTGTCAATTTGTTTTTCGATAGGTTGAATGTTTGCTTTTGGCTCAATAAACGCCATTGCGATAAAAAATCCAATGATGGCAAGTGCTATTATTTTAATGAATATATGTTTTTTTTCTACTTTCTTGAGCATTTTCTTATCCTTTATACTAGACAGATGAAATAAATATTGCTATGATGTATTCATACTATATTTTTAAAAGAATTGTCAAGAAAAGAACATGAAACAAAAATTATTAGAACCAAAAATTATCTTGCTTGTGGGGATGATGGGTGTTGGAAAAACAAGTTTGGGACGGATTTTATCTCGAAAATTGGAACTCCCCTTTTTTGATAGTGATAAAGAGATTGAAAAATCAACGGGTTTTTTGATTAATGAATTATTCTCAAAATGTGGGATGGAGGAGTTCCGTTTAGGAGAAGAACGTGTTATGCAGCGGTTACTTAATGGTGAACCATGTGTTCTCTCGTCAGGTGGTGGTGCGTTTTTATCAGAAAAGACACGTCTTTTGGCATCGCAAAAGGCAATATCAATTTGGATAAAAGCTTCAAGTGATGTTATTTCAAAAAGAACTCAAGGGCGAACACACAGACCATTGGTCCCTTCCGCGGATAATCAAAAAACAATTGAACGGCTTGTGGCAGAACGTTATCCTATTTATTCTGAGGCTGATATTATGGTGGAATCGTTTAAAGAATCGCCTTATCGTACGGTGAGTAGATTGCTAAAAGAGCTGGAAAAAAGAAATATTATTGCAACGGTTGATGAGAATAACACAGCTCCTCTGCCCAAATATAAAAAGCGTAAAAAATTAAAAAAATAATTAGGAAAAAGAATGTTTGAATATATTTTATTGGGTTTTTTGCTTTTGTTATCATTTTATTTCTCTGGAACAGAAACGGCTGTGACGGCGGTTTCAATGCCTCAGCTTTATGATATGGGAAAAAAAGGAAATTGGCGTGCACAAAAAATTATGATGCTCAAAAAAGATTCGCCTAAATTGTTGGGGACGCTTTTATTTGGGAATAATGTTGTCAATATTGCATTAACAGCACTTTCAACAGCACTTATGATAGAGTTTTTTGGCGAAAAATATGGGGTTTTAATTGCTACATTTGGTGTCAGTTTCATCGTTTTATTATTTTCTGAAATTTTACCAAAAACATATGCAATGAATAATGCACTTTCATTTTCAATGGTAAGTGTGCCACTTTTAAGTTTTTTTGTGGTTTGTTTTTCACCGATAGTGAGGGCGTTTAACTGCCTTTCAAAGGGATTAATTAAATTTTTTCCTGCAACAGATGGTCCTGTGAATGCAGACACAGTAAAAGCTGAAATTAGAGGAACACTCTTAATGCCAACAGAGGATAATGCAATCAATCAAGAACGTGTTATGCTTAAAAGTGTGTTGGATTTAAGCGATGTAACGGTTGAAGATATCATGGTTCATCGCAGTCATGTCGTTTCATTAAATGCAGCATTACCTGTGCCAGAAATTTTTGAATTTTTAAGTCGTTCACCATATAGCCGCATTCCTTTGTGGCGGGGTGAACCTGATAACATAATTGGGGTATTGCATGCAAAAGCATTACTCAAAATGATGAATGCTTATTATCGTGGCAAAGCAAAAGTATCAATTGCTGATTATTTAACAAAACCTTGGTTCGTTTTGAATACGACTTCCTTATTGGATCAGTTGCACGCTTTTAAAAAAAGACGAGAACATTTTGCACTTGTTGTTGATGAATATGGTGTGATTGAGGGGCTTGTTACCTTAGAAGATATTTTAGAGGAAATTGTTGGTGATATTTCAGATGAAAATGATACGCCCGACCAATCACTTTTACAAGTGGTAAAAACAGATGCGGGTGGTTATAGATTAGATGGACAGGCAACTATTCGTGATATTAATCGGCATTTTAAGTGGGAGTTGTCAGATGAAAATGCTGCGACATTAGCTGGTTACATTTTGTACGTGGCTGAAAGAATCCCCGCAGAAGGAGAAACATTTGTAATTGATGGGTATTCATTCACAGTTGTTCAAAAGGATAAAAACAGATTGGCAGTTATTGATATTTTGCCCCCTGCATCCTAATCTTTTTCGTAGCGTGTTAAGACAATAATTTTTGTAACACTAATTGTGTTTTTTATAACAGCAATCACTTTTTCAAGTTCTTCTTGGTTTTTGCTGATACCCATTAAGTAAATAATCCCATTTTCCATTGTGATTTTATAATTAACGGATGAAATACCCTTTGTAATGGATAATTCGTATCTAATTTTTGCAGAAATAGCGGCATCTTCATTTACAATACTGAGAGCAGGTGGTGTGCCAAGTCTGATATAATTATAAACCTGTTTAACCCCAGGTGTTGACCAAACAGTTTCAACGACTTCATCGATTAGAGATGTTTGTGGAAGTGCACCATTTAATAAAACAGCTCCTTCAAAGACGGTTAACTCAATATCTAATAAATATTTAAAATCCTTTTTCATTAATTTGTTGCGAAGACTAACATGTAACTTTGTATCTAACCAGTCATCTTGAAGCTTGCGATCGTCTAAAACAATAGATGTTACTTTATGCCCTGCATTATATATAGTACCAATAAATTGACAGCTTGATATGAAAAAACAAAGAGGAATAATGAATAGTTCTTTTTTCATAAAACCCTCCATGCATCTATAAGATGTTGAGGTATAATACTCTTATCTTTAAATAAAACCGCATCATATCGAACTTGAAAATGAGAGTATTGAGGATATTTTTGAAAAAAAACAGCCGAAGATTTAACAACTCTCAATTGGTTATTAATATCAATAGATTGTGCGGCAAGTAGATATGTTTTCCTTTTTTTGACTTCAACAAAAACAATGGTTTTGTTTTTCTTCATAATTAAATCTATTTCACCCGCACCTGTTCCGTTATGTACAGTAAAATTTTTCTTAATTAATTGATAGCCTTTTAACCTTAGGAAAAAAAGAGCAATTTTTTCAGTAAAATGTGTGTTTTTAAATTTCCTCTTTTTGTGCATTTTGAATCTCAATTACTTTTTTATAAATGATTTTTTTGTGAATACCTGTTGCTTTTGAAACGAGATCTGCGGTGTCACGGGCAGAACTGTTTTGTAGTGTTTGTCTAATAAGCAAATCAACATCCTCTAAGTTTGTATTTGTTTCTCTTTCTCTGTCTATAACAAGTACAAGTTCTCCTTTTGGTTGACCATTTTCTTTGTAATATTGAATAATATTTTGAAGGTAATCAGTTTTTGATTCTTCAAATTTTTTTGTGATTTCACGGACAATAGATATTTCTCGATTTCCTAAAATTTCAAGGATATCTTCTAATGAGGCAATCAATCTGTTTGCAGTTTCATAAAAAACAAGAGTTGCAGGTGTGTTTTTATATGTTTGCAGTGTTTGAATCCTACCACTTTTTTTGTTTGGTAAGAAACCTGCGAATAAAAAGGCATCTGTTGGCAAACCAGATAATTGTAATGCTGACAAAACGGCGTTGGCACCTGGAACCGTTGTAACTGGGATATTATTTTGTTTGCAATCTCTCACAAGGCGATATCCTGGATCAGAAATAAGCGGTGTTCCAGCATCACTGACCAAGGCTACTGTTAAACCTTGTTTTAGGTATGAAATAATTTTAGGACGGGCTGTGTCAGCATTATGTTCATGATAAGGAATTAATTTTTTTGCTTTTACACCAATTAAAGTAAATAGTTGAGCACTTGTCCTTGTGTCTTCACAAGCAATAATATCCGCCTCATTTAAATTGTCAATGGCTCGTTTTGAAATATCAGATAAATTGCCAATGGGTGTCGAAACAAGAATGAGCATAAAAAACTCCTTATATAAGAGATAATACTTGAAAAATTTTGATAAATTGAGTATATCAAATAAAAACAAATAAGAAAAGGAATAATTTAATGTTGAAGAAAATTCTACTTGCCATAGGGTGTTTGTGCGTCGCTAGTTGTGGCTTAAAGACTGGTAAATTTGATGCGGAAATAACGAATTTATTGCCTCAAAGTGAAACAAAAAAAACAAAAACAGCTATTTTGTTACCATTGTCGGGTGATTCAGCATCTTTGGGGGATGCATTTCGTAATGCGATTTTAATGGCTCAGTTAGAACGTTCAACGGATGAAACGACAGAGGTTTCTTTTTATGATACAAAAGGGACTTCTTTGGGGGCAAAGGAAAGTTATTATCAAGCAAAAAATGAAGATGCAGATATTGTGCTTGGGCCCATTTTTTCATCGGAGGTATCAGCAATTGCAAATGAGGATCCTTCCATACCAGTTATCTCGTTTACATCTGATACGAGCGTGTTGAAAAATGGTGTTTATACAATGGCACTATTAATTGATCAACAGGTGCAACGGATTGTTGATTTTGCCTGTCAAAAGGGGCAACAACGTTTTGCTTTATTGGGGCCAAAAGATAAAACGGGTGAAATTGTGATGAACTCTTTTTCTAAAGCCGTATCCTCTTGTCCAACAATGCAAATTTCACATATTTCGATGTATGACACACAAAATCCAGATTTAACAGGAGCTGTTGCTAAAATTGCACCTCCGTTAATTGATTTAAAAAAGGATAATTTAACAGAGGAAGAAAAAGAGTTAGCAACCAATCCAACGGCAGAGAGAATTGAATTTGATGCGTTGTTTGTTTTTGAACAAGGCGTTCGTTTACAACAGTTGGTTTCCTTATTAGGTTACTATGATGTGACACCAAATTTAGTTTCATTTTATGGCCTTGCAACATTAAGAGCTCAACATAATCGAGATTTAATTGGTGCTTATTTTGCTGATTTGCCACAAGAAAAATTACGCTTATACCAAAAAAATTATCAAGATGCATTTTCAGTAAAGCCAATAATGGTTTCAGCTTTGGGATATGATGGTATTTCTCTTGTGAGTTATTTGTCTAAGAAAAAAATGCTTAATGATGATGGTTTACAATCAAAAGATGGCTTTTTTGGTATCAATGGTCGCTTTCGTTTAAACGAAGATGGACGGGACGAACGGTTGTTGGAAATGTTCCAAATTAGGGGGAAAAATTATATCATTAAAGTTGATACAGCAAAGCCACAATTTGATGAAAATTAAGCACTTAATAATAAAATAAGCTGATTAAGCATTAATCTACCTTTTAAAGTGGTATATATTTTGTTGTTTTGAATGTTAATCCATTTTTTAGAGAGTGCTTTTTTGAGGGCACTTTCTTTTATATGTGTTGTGGGATATCCTTTTTGAACGAGTCTTAATCCCATTAAAAGACGTTCTTCTTTTTTTTCTTCTTCTGTTAGTATAATAAATTGAGGGGTATTTTGTAGCCACTTATAAACAGATTTTTGATTTTCAGTTGCAATTAAATCCATCCTTCCATGTGAGGCAGGGCCGATTCCTAAATAATTGTCCCCATTCCAATAAAGAAGGTTGTGTCGACATTCTTCTTTTATTTTTGCATAATTTGAAATTTCATAAGCGGGTAAATTATGTGCTTGCATTATTTCATCTGTTAATTGATAAAGACGTTTTGCTTGTAAATCAGATATTTGAGGTGTGTTGTTTTTATAAAAGGGCGTTCCTTCCTCGAGTGTTAATTGGTAGAGGGAGTAATGGTTAAGTCCTAGATTTAAAGCTCTTAAAAGTTCATTTTCCCAATCTTTAAGTTTTTGATAAGGGCGTGCATAAATAAGGTCAATATTAATCCGTTTAAAGGTGGATTTTGCCTCCTCAATGCGTTTGAGGGCTGTTTGAACCGAATGGATTCTGCCTAAAAATTTTAAATCTTTGTCATTAAGAGATTGCACGCCAATTGAGAGTCGATTAAGTCCACTTTCTTTAAAAGATTTCATTTTTTTTAAATCAATAGCATCAGGATTAGCTTCGAGTGAAACCTCTGCTTTTGGTGAAATACTAAAATTTTTATATAAGAGTGAGATAACTTCATCAAACATTCTTTCTGTCATCAATGAGGGCGTTCCTCCGCCAAAAAAGATAGATGTAACTTCTGGCAAATGTAAAAATTTTTCTTTAAAAACAGATATATCTCGTTTATAGCCATTTAAAATAAGCGTTTCATCAATGAGAGGGGAAACCTTGCTTGCAAAGTCACAATATGGACATTTATTGAGGCAATATGGCCAATGAATGTAGATTCCAAAAGGATGTTTTTTGTGTGTCATTATGAGAACTCTTGACATTTCAATAAAAACGGAGTAATGTGAAATTCTGAAGTTTTATTGTTTTTACATTAACAGGAAAGAAAATACAATGCAAATATTAATTTCTGGACAACAAATTAATTTAGGTGACAATTTCCGTATTTATGCGGAAGGAGCATTAGACTCATCAGTTTCAAAATATTTTGATGAAGCTGTTAGTGCTGATGTACGCGTAACCAGAGATGGGAGTGAAATCAAAACAGAATTGACAGTTCATCCTAAAACGGGTGCAGTTGTTCGTTCATCTGCAACTTCTGCTGATGCATATGCGTCATTGGATGGTGCAATTTCAAGATTATCACGTCAATTACGCAAGTATAAAAATAAATTAACAGCACACAAAAGCGTTGTTGAAATGGCAGATATGTCTGTGATTGAAGCTGTTAATGAAACAGAAGAAGCTGTTGACGCTCCAGTTATTATTGCTGAAATGCAAACAGAAATTCCTGTTTGTACAGTGAGTGAAGCTGTTATGCGTATGGATTTAGAAAGTTTGCCAGCCTTATTGTTTAAAAACACAGCACACGGTGGTCTTAATATGGTTTATCGTCGTTCTGATGGCAATATTGGTTGGGTAGACCCAAAACAAAAATAGGTATATAATGAAAATAGTTGATATTCTATCTAAGGAAAGTGTTGTTTGCGACATTTCTTCGGATAGTAAGAAAAAATTGTTAGAAGATTTGGCATTGCTTGCATCTAAAGAAACGGGTGCTGATAGCCGTGTTATTTTAGATGCGTTGATTGAACGTGAACGTTTGGGTACAACGGGTGTTGGTGCGGGTGTAGCTTTGCCACACACACGTTTACTTGGTCTTGATAAGATTTATTGTGCCTTTGTTCGGACGAATCCTGTTGATTTTGAGGCCGTTGATGGAAAATTGGTTGATTTGGTTTTCCTTTTATTGGTGCCTGAAGAAGCGGGGGCTGATCACTTAAAAGCACTTGCAAGATTATCAAGATTGTTGCGGGATGACAATATTACAGAGTCACTTCGTAAAGCAAAAACAACTGATGAGATTTATCAAATTATTTGTGATGCGGACAGTCAGGCGGACTAAATCTAGCCGTTTTATTAAAGAGGGCTTTCTAAGAAGAAGGCTCTCTTTTTTTATTGAAAGAGGTTTGGCAAAAGAAGCTTGACAATTATGAAAAAAACGTTATTATAACTGAGAACAAAAACAGTATATTTACGAGTGAAATGATGGATTTATTTGAAATTGAAGAACCTGAATGGGTGCAGGTTGAAAAAAAAGAACCTTCAAAACCAAGTTTTTTGAATGATTTGAATAAAGAACAGCGTCAAGCGGTTGAAACGACCGAGGGTCCTGTTTTGGTGTTATCGGGTGCGGGAACTGGGAAAACAAAGGTTTTAACAACAAGAATTGCCTATATTTTACAGCAACAAAAAGCAATGCCCTGGCAAATATTAGCGGTTACCTTTACGAATAAAGCTTCTAAGGAGATGAAGGAACGGCTTGAAAAGATGATTGGGGCTGATGCTTTTTCTGTTTGGTTGGGTACCTTTCACTCGATTGGTATTCGGATTTTAAGAAAGCATGGCTCTTTGCTTGGGTTGGAATCTAATTTTATTGTTTTGGATTCAGATGATCAAGAGCGACTTTTAAAGCAAATGATGCAAGAAGCGGGTGTTGATATTAAAAAATATACGCCAGCGGGATTGTTGGATGTTATTCAACGTTGGAAGGATAAGGGATTATTACCTCATCAAGTAACGGCTATGCAAAATAGTGGGTTTTGCGAGGGGCGAGCATTATGGTTTTATGAGCGGTATCAAGAGCGTTTACGTTCATTGAATGCGGTTGATTTTGGTGATTTACTTTTGTTGCCTTTGGCTTTATTTCAATCACATCCTGATGTGTTGCAACAATATCAAAAACAATTTCATTATATTTTGGTTGATGAATATCAAGATACGAACGTGGCACAATATTTGTTATTGCGGTTGCTTGCAAAGGGGCATGGCAATATTTGTTGTGTTGGTGATGATGATCAATCGATTTATTCATGGCGTGGGGCTGAGGTTGAGAATATATTATCTTTTCAGAATGTATTTCCCGACGCATTAATTATCAGATTAGAACGTAATTATCGTTCAACGGCACATATTTTGGGAGCCGCCTCTCATTTGATATCGTTTAACCAAGGGCGATTGGGAAAAACGCTTAAAACAGCTGATGAATTGCAAGATGCAGGGGAAAAGGTAAAAGTGACGGGTTATTGGTCTGGTTCACAAGAGGCTGAAAAAATTATTGCCCAAATTATAAATGAGAATAAAAAAGGCATCCGTTTAAGTGATATGGCCATTTTGGTACGAGCGACATTTCAAACCCGCCAGTTTGAGGAGGTGCTGATAAAATCGGGTGTGCCATATAAAATTATTGGCGGTTTTAAATTTTATGAGCGTGAGGAGATTAAAGACGCGGTTGCATATTTGCGTTTAATTTTAAATCCAAATGATGATTTGGCGTTTTTGCGTGTGGTGAATAAACCAAGGCGTGGCGTTGGGCCACAGGCGTTAGAAACGCTCACAAAAACAGCACGAGAAAAAAGGATTAGTCTTTTTGATGCGATAGCATGGGCACCGTTAAAACCATTATTACGCAAAACATTGGATGGTTTTATTTCTTTAATCAAGCAATCGCAAGAAAAGATGCAATCAGCCTTTCCCGCTGAAGTGGTACGTTTTATATTAAATGAATCGGGTTATATTCAGATGTGGAAACAAGATAAATCTGTTGAATCGCAGGGTCGGGTTGAAAATATAATGGAACTTTACACTGTTCTTGATGATTTTAAGAGTATTGAGGAGTTTATTGAATATGCCTCTTTAGTGACGGATGTGGATGATGAAACTTCATCTGATCAGCTGGTTGTGATGACATTGCATGCCTCAAAGGGGTTAGAATATAGGCATGTTTATCTCCCAGGGTGGGAGGAGGGGCTATTCCCTCATCAAAAAGCACTTGATGAATCGGGTGAAAGTGGGTTAGAGGAGGAGCGTCGCCTTGCATATGTTGGGATAACACGGGCAAGGGAGCGTGCCTTTATTTCTTTTGCGTCAAATAGGCGGATGTATGGTCAAACACAAAATGCACTTCCATCACGTTTTGTGGATGAATTGCCAAAGGATCATATTATACTTTCCCCGTCGTTGAATAAGGCTTTTTCAATGGATATGATTGAGCCTGCTTGGTCAAAGGGTGGCTTTTTTGAACAAAATGAAAATGCATATTTTGAAAAAGAACCAAATTATGGGAATAAAAGTAAATGGTCACGGGAAAGTTTGAATACCTCTGATTATGAGATAAATTCTTATAATGCTTATAGCACTGTTCCACGGCAAATTAGAAAATCAAAACGGATTGGAAAGCGGGTTCATCATGAACTTTTTGGTGATGGAACGGTTATTAAAGATGCAGGTGATGCATTGGAAGTGAGCTTTGACAGTGTTGGTGTGAAAAAGGTTAAATCTGCTTTTTTAGAGGAGCTTTTTACTTGAAAAACACAAAAAACACATTAATAATCAAAAAATAAAAGATTATCGGTTGACAAGATTGAAAAAAGGGTGTTAAAATTAAAGTAAGGACCTTATACGAAAGTTTAAGGTATGTTGGTGTCGAAAAAGTGTTGGTTGGAGGTTGTGATGAAAAAGTCTACATTGTTAATTGGAATAGCTGCATGCACGCTGGTGAGTGTGGATGTGTACGCTTATTATGGCTGTGACAGCTGGGGGAATTGCGGTTATTATACTGATTTTGAAACATATCAAGAAACGGGAACTGCTAATTTGGAAACAGTCACAGAAATAGCTACAAATAGCTCAACACTTAGATCAACAACTTCAACAACCAAAGCGACAAGTTCGACGACTAAATCAACAACTTCAACACCAACTATGGCAGAGACATCAACAATTGTCGCCTCAACGTTGAACACAACGGCAACACCAACGCCATACGGCACAACAAATACATCAATGGTGC
>CALARE010000046.1 GCA_937888725.1 uncultured Alphaproteobacteria bacterium
AACCCTTACAAAGTTTTGTAAGGGTTATTTTTATTTAAAGAACAAACTATTAAGCTAATTCTTCCACATCTTTATGATGTTTTTTCTTTACTGGTTTATCTTCAAATTGAACAGGTTCCCCCGTTGTTTGATCAACACGTTTCATTGAAAGTTTGATTTTGCCACGGTTGTCAATACCCATACAGACAACCTTAACTTTATCCCCTTCTTTTAAAACGTCAGCAACTTTTTCAACACGATGTGGGGCAATTTCTGATACATGGACTAAACCATCTCTTGTACCCATAAAGTTCACAAATGCACCAAAGTCCATCAATTTAACAACTGTACCGTCGTAAATTTGACCAATCTCTGGCTCTGAAACAATGCCTTTAATCCAATTTAAAGCTGCTTCACCAGCACCACCGTCAAGTGAGGCAATATGGATTAATCCATCATCGTCAATGTCAATTTTAGCACCTGTTTTTTCAACAATTTCACGGATAACTTTACCACCTGTACCAATAACATCACGAATTTTTTCTTTGTCAATTTTGAAAGAGATAATCCGTGGTGCATTTGGACTAAGTTCAGAACGAGGTTCTGCTAAAGATTCAGCCATTTTATTTAAAATGAAAATACGACCTTCATGAGCTTGTTCAAGGGCAATGGCCATAATTTCTTTTGTAATTGATGTGATTTTAATATCCATTTGAAGTGCTGTCACACCATCTTTTGTACCAGCCACTTTAAAGTCCATGTCCCCCAAGTGATCTTCATCACCTAAGATGTCAGACAAAACAACAAAAGAATCTTTTTCTTTAATTAATCCCATTGCAATACCAGCCACAGGTTTTTTCATCGGAACACCCGCATCCATTAATGCTAATGTAGAACCACAAACTGTTGCCATAGATGAAGATCCATTTGATTCCATAATTTCAGAAACAACACGCAGTGTATATGGGAAATCTTCTTTTGATGGCAACATTGGGTGAATTGCACGCCAAGCTAATTTACCATGACCAATTTCTCTACGTCCTGGTGAACCTAAACGACCAACTTCACCAACTGAATATGGTGGGAAGTTATAATGCAACATAAAGTGTTCTTTATATTCACCTTGTAAAGCATCAATAACTTGTTCATCTTCTCCTGTACCAAGCGTTGCTGTCACAAGAGCTTGTGTTTCACCACGAGTGAACAAGGCTGAACCATGTGTTTTTGGCAAAACGTTTACTTCTGTTTCAATCACACGGATTGTTTTTGTATCACGACCATCAATACGAAGCCCTGTTGACAAAACCATATCGCGAACTGTTCTTGCTTCTAATTCATGGAAAACTTGATCACAGATTGCATCTTCAGCTTCTCTATCAGCAAACAATGCATGTGCTTTTTCTCTAATTAAATTAACTTGATTCAAACGTTCAAGTTTATTGTGAATGTGATAAGCTTCTTTTAATTCATCCCCAAGGTTTGATAAAATTTCAGATCGAACTGTTGCGTATTCTGCTGGTTCTTCTTTCACATCCCATGGATCTTTAGCACATTCTTCTGCTAATGAGATAATCATATCAATAACAGGTTTTAAACTGTCATGACCAAAAGAAACAGCACCAAGCATTGTTTCTTCAGACAATTCTTGAGCCTCAGATTCAACCATTAAAACACCCTCAGATGTACCAGCAACAACCAAATCTAATTGACTGTTTTTAATTGTATCTAAATCAGGGTTTAATACATATTCACCGTTGATATAACCAACTCTTGCACCAGCAATTGGTCCCAAAAATGGAATCCCTGACAAGGTCAATGCAGCAGAAGCACCAATCATCGCAATAATATCAGGTTGTGTTTTTAAATCATGACTTAACAAAGTCACAGTAACTTGTGTTTCATTGTTAAATCCTTTAACAAACAAAGGACGAATTGGTCTGTCAATTAGGCGAGATGTTAAAATCTCACCCTCTGATGGTTTTCCTTCACGTTTAAAGAAACCACCAGGGATACGACCCGCAGCATAACTTTTTTCAATATAATTAACTGTTAAAGGAATAAAATCCTCAAATGTATCTGGTGATTTTTTGCTTGCACAAACAGCAGCATGCACCATTGTGTCCCCATAACGAACAATTACAGCACCATCAGCTTGGCGTGAAATTTTACCCGTTTCAATTGAAAGAGGTTTCCCTCCCCACATCATTTCTTTTTTAAATGTTTTAAAAATTGTCATTTTCTTTTCCTTCATACATACAAACAAAGACTTAAAACCCATTTCTAAGTCTTGAAAGGGGAACATCCCTTGATGCTCCCCTTAAAAATCGTGGTTATTTACGTAAACCTAAACGTTTGATGAGCTCATTATAACGATTCTCATCATCTTTCTTCAAGTACTTGAGCAAACGACGACGATTTGAAACCATTTTCAAAAGACCACGTCTTGAGTGATGATCTTGAGCATTTGATTTCATATGTTCTGACAAGTAATTAATTTTAGCTGTCAAAACAGCAACTTGAACTTCTGGTGAACCTGTATCACCGTCTTTTGTTGCATAATCTGTAATAATTTGCTTTTTCATTTCTTTTGAAAGCGACATCGTAATTTTCCTTTCTTAATTAAAATTAAATTAACAATCTTTAAGTAAAAACACGAAAAGGTTTTAATAATCCCCTTTCATATTTTACCAAAGCAATTGGGGTTTGATTCAAATGCAGAGCAATAATCGTTCCATCTGACACGGATTTTCCGCTTAGAACAGAGGTTGCTTTTATTGCCTTTCCCTGCCTCAAATCCTTTGACATTTCCTTATCTACAGCCAGCACCAAGATGTCGTCCAGTGCGGTTAAAATAGGGATAAGTGTCAAATCTTGTGCATTATACTCTTTTTTTTCTAAATTTTCAAGTAAAATCGAATGGTTAAGCGAAAAAGGTCCGCACTTTGTTCTGCGTAAAAGAGTAATATGCCCATAACATCCTAATTTTCGACCCATATCATGCCCCAATGAACGTACATATGTACCCTTCCCACAACACACCTCAAAAAGTGTTTTATTATTTTCATGTGATAAAATAGAAAGCTTTTTTATCAAAACAGATCTAGCTTTTAAAGAAACATCAATCCCTTTTCGTGCCAAATCATATGCACGTTCACCATTAATCTTTATTGCCGAATAAAGAGGCGGTGTTTGCAAAATTTCTCCGACAAACAAAGGAACAATCTGTTCAATTTCTTCAAATGATGGCCGTTTATCACTTTCAAAAAGAACTTCACCCTCTAAATCATCTGTTGAAGTTTCTTTTCCCCAAGTAACTTCAAACTGATATACTTTATCTCCATCCATTACATAAGGAATAGTTTTAGTTGCTTGACCCAACGCAATAGGCAAAACGCCTGTTGCCAAAGGGTCTAGCGTTCCAGCATGACCTATTTTTGATGGATGCAAATATCGTTTCAAACGATTTACAACAGTTGTTGACCCCATTTCATATGGTTTATCAATAATAAGCCAACCGTCAATTTGGTTAACAATCTTTACCATCGATTAAAATTCTTCTTCCTCAATTTCCTTTTCAACGTCAGCACGAACTTGTGGCATATTCAAAAGGTCATTAATATATTTTGATGCAGCAAATCGTGTATCAGACTTAAAAACAATATCAGGAACAATTCTTAAACGAACAGATTTCCCAATTTTATAGCGAAAAACACCTTTATGTTTATTTAACAATGTGATTTGCTCATCAACATTAACCGAATCACCAATTGTTTCAACAAATGCGGTTGCATAAGATAAATCTGGTGAAATCGTCACCTGAGTTACCATGATGAAAGACGGTTTTAATCCATCAATAAAAACTTCATCTTGTGAAAGCATTTTTCCCAAAACATGGCGTATTTCCTCAGAAACACGCAATTGTCGTTGTGATGGTGCTTTTGATTTTCCTTTTTCAGTATTTTTCATCACGCCCCCTACACATCAAAATCCAATTTAACGGCAATTTCTTCCATTTCGAAACATTCGATAACATCACCAACTTTTAGGTCATCATAATTTTCAAAACTCATACCGCATTCATAACTTTCACGGACCTCTTTAACATCATCCTTAAAGCGTTTTAACTGGCTAAGTGCACCTGTATAAATCACAACAGAATCACGCAAAAGACGAACCTTTGCTCCACGTTTAACAATACCTTCTTTTACCATACAACCAGCGATTTTACCCACTTTTGAAATAGAGATAACTTGTCTAATTTCGGCATAGCCTAAAATTTTCTCTTTCAATTCAGGTTCAAGCAACCCTGCTACAGCTTGTTTCATATCATCAGCCACATCATAAACAATTGAATAGTAACGAATATCAACCCCATCTCGCTTTGCCATTTCACGAGCTGTTGGATTTGCACGAACGTTAAAGCCTATAATAATTGCCTTTGATGCCCGAGCTAATGTCACATCTGATTCGTTAATAGCACCGACAGCACTATGCAACACATGTACCTTAACTTCGTTGTTTGCGATTCGTGAAAGAATACCATTTAATGCCTCAACAGAACCTTGTACATCACCCTTAATCAAAACAGGTAACTCTTTAATTTCACCAGCTTTAATCTTAGCTAATAAGTGTTCCGCACTACTCATTGTTTTAACTTGCAACTGTTCACGAGCTTTTCGTTGACGATAAGCTGAAATTTCACGAGCTCTTGCCTCAGTATCAACCTCAATAAAATCATCACCTGCAGCTGGTGTACCTTGCAAACCAATAACCTCAACAGGTTGTGATGGGAAAGCTTTATCTACACGTTGTCCTTTGTCATTAAATAAGGAACGAACACGACCCCATTCTTGCCCTGAAATAAAGATGTCACCAACATTTAAAGTTCCTTTTTGAACCAAAACAGTTGCAACGGAACCACGCCCTTTATCCATTCGTGCCTCAACAACAACCCCTTCAGCCATCCGCTTAGAAGATGCCTTTAAATCAAGTACTTCGGCTTGCAATAAAATCGTTTCAATCAATTTATCAAGATTAATCCGTTTTTTAGCAGAAACCTCTACATCCAAAACATCACCGCCCATTGATTCAACAACAACATCGTGTTGCAACAAGTCTGTACGAACTTTTTGTGGATTAGCTCCTGGAACATCTATTTTATTAATTGCAACAACAATTGGAACACCTGCAGCTTTTGCATGGTGAATAGCTTCAATTGTTTGAGGCATAACACTATCATTTGCTGCAACAACCAAAACAACCAAGTCTGTAACTTTTGCCCCACGAGCACGCATAGCGGTAAACGCTTCGTGGCCAGGTGTATCAATAAATGTAACCTTTTGCCCATTAGCAAGGACAACTTGATATGCACCAATATGCTGTGTAATACCACCCGCTTCACCATCGGCAACACTAGATGAACGTAATGCATCTAGCAAAGATGTTTTACCATGATCAACGTGTCCCATTACTGTTACAACAGGTGAACGAGGCTCTAAATCTTCAGGATTATCATCTTCTCTTTTTAAAATATCTTCAACATCCGATTCCGCAACTCGTTTAATTTTGTGTCCTAATTCTTCAACAACCAATTCAGCGGTGTCTGCGTCAATGGTTTGAGTAATTGTCACCATCATGCCAAGCTTCATCAACACCTTAACAACGGTGGCACCTTTTTCACTCATACGGTTTGCAAGTTCTTGAACTGTAATTGTTTCAGGGACAATAACTTCACGCACAACCTTTTCTTGCACTTTAGGTTCCATATGTTTTAAACGTTCTTTTTCGCGTGAACGTTTAATAGAAGCCATTGAACGACGCTGGTGACGCACACCATCTTCCATATCATCACTATCAGAATCACTCATACTCATATTTCTATAAGCATTCATATTCATTTTTGAAGAACGCTTTTCCTCATGATATCCACGTGTGCGACCACGTTCTTCCATGTCAGCATCTCTTTCCTTTTTACGTGAAAAAGACGTATTTTCATTAGATTTTTTATCATACTTTTTATCAGTATGCGTTTCAACAATAGCTGGTTTCTCTTTATCTTCTTGGATTAAGGGTGCATCTTCTTGCTTTTCAATTTCTTTAGCTTCTGCCAATTTTTCTTGAGCCTCTTTTTGTTTTTGCTCAGCCTCAACACGAGCTTTTTCAGCGGCTCGTTGTTGAGCCTCTTGAATGAGTTTTAATTTCTGAGAAGCCTCTGTTGAAAGGACATTTGGCTGTTGCTCTGGCGTAATAACTCTTTTTTTACGCACTTCAACTTGAACCATATTCGATTTCCCCACACCAGTATTTTGGCGTACTTGCGTATTAAGAGAAAGCGTTTTTTTCTTAAGTTCTAACGTCTTTCCTGATAACGTGAGTTGTTTTTTTTCTTCTGCCATAATTTATCCTTTCTTTTAACACCCTTGAAAAAGGTTAATCTTTTTAATGGTTTGAATTAAAATAGTTGCTATTTTTTCATCAGTCACTACCAAATGAACTTGCTCATCTTGTCCTGTAACATTTCCAAGCTCTTGTCTTGTAAAACAATTATAGATTGGGAACTTATCTGTTGAGCGATATAACTTATCATGCCCATTTTTTGCCGCATCCTCTGCCTCAAAAGCAACATAAACCTGTTTTGCCTCAATTGCTTTTTTCACGCCCTCAAATCCAAAATTTAACTTTCCAGATTTTCTTGCAATTGACAATAATTGCAATGCTTTTGATTTAAGAGAAGTTAAAACAATCTCACCCAAATTTTCAGGAATTTTGACCGTTCCTTTTGCGGCTTTATAAAAAATTTTTTTATTAACAGCAAGCAGAAACGATTCTTTTAGAGGATACAACCATATACCAGCACCTGGCAGTTTTTCACAAACATCAAACACAACTTCCCGTGAGGGAGAGATGACAAAACGAATCATCTCCTCTCTCTTATGGAATTCTTTTGTAACAAAACACAGTTTTAAGCCTGTATCTGCAGCTCGTTTGTGTTGATGTCTATTTATTTTATTCAAACCAGTGTTCCCGTGCTTTCATAATAAGTTTATTTGCTTGATCTTCATTCATTGCATTTTTACCAACAATTTCAATTAATTCATCCGTTGCTAAATCTGCAAAATCATCTAATGTTTTAATATTATTTTCACCCAATTTTACAAGTAAATCTAACGTCAAACCATCAAGAGACTTTAATGCCTCATCCATATCAAGTTCGCTTAATTTCTTTTCCATGCTATCTTGTTTAACAATGAGGTATGCTTTTGCTCTGTTTTGCAATTCTTCAGCCAATGCATCATCAAAACCTTCAATACCAGCCAATTCGCTCATTGAAATATAGGCAATATCTTCGACTTTTGAAAAGCCCTCTTGAATCAAAAGATGAGCCATCATATCATCAATATCCAAAGCTTGCATAAATAACTCAACACGTTCTTTTGTTTCATTCATACGATGTTCAGATTCTTGAGCTTCATTCATCATATCAATATGCCAACCTGTTAATTGACTAATCAAACGAATATTTTGACCACGACGACCAATTGCCAATGAAAGTTGTTCTTCACTTAATACAACTTCAACATTTTTTGATTCTTCATCAATCACAATTTTCAACACTTCACTTGGTGCCAATGCATTAATAATAAATGTTGCAGGATCTGATGACCAATGAACAACATCAATTTTTTCACCTTGCAATTCTTGAACAATAGCTTGCACACGAACACCTCGCATACCAATACAAGCACCACGAGCGTCCAATGTATTATCTTTTGACCAAACCGCCACTTTTGCACGTGAACCAGGGTCACGAGCAACGGATTTAACCTCAATTGTCCCATCATAAATTTCTGGCACTTCAGCAGCAAACAATTTTGCAAGGAATTGCGGATGTGAACGACTTAAAAAGACTTGTGGACCTTTAATCTCCGCTCTTACATCTAACACATATGCACGCAATCTATCGCCGACACGATACGTTTCTCTTGGGATTAATTCATCACGACGCAACAATGCCTCAACATGAGCAACTTCAACAATTAAATTGCCACCTTCAACACGTTTAACAATACCGCTAACAATTTCACCCTTGCGACTTTTCATTTCATTAAATTGGCACATTCTTTCAGCTTCACGCACTTTTTGAGTGATAACTTGCTTTGCCGTTTGAGCTGCGATACGACCAAAATCCATTGGTGGCAAAGGATCAACAATAACATCACCAATTTTTAATGATTTATCTTTCTTTAAAGCATCTTCTAAAGAAATTTGGGTAAATTCATCTTCAGGTTTTTCAACAACCGTCACATAACGTGACATTTGAATTGCACCTGTTGTTGGGTCGATTTTAGTACGAATATCATATTCAGGACCATATTTTGAACGTCCTGCCTTTGAAATACCTTGCTCCATCGCCTCTAAAACATCTTTTTTTGATATGTTTTTTTCACGAGCCAACAAATCTGCCATTTGTATAAGTTCAGGTCTTGGAAGAGTTGCGATTTGCATTTTTAATCCTTTCTTTAATTATTTTTTTGATTGTTTTTGCATTAATGTATCAGTTAACAAAAGTTTTGCCTTTGATATTTCAGAAAAGGCTATTTGAAGTTCTTGATCTTCAAAGGCAAAATGAACCGTATGTGTAACCTCATCATACTTTAAAATCTTGCCCTTAAATCGTTTACGACCATTGATATCGTGAAATGTTTCAATTTTTGCATCAGAACCAGCAAAACGGGAATAATCCGCCTCACGCACAAGAGGTCTATCAACCCCAGGAGAAGAAATTTCCAACATATACTTATTGGGAAATAAATCTTCCACATCTAAAAGAGCAGACGATGTACGACTAATTTTTTCACAATCAGCCAATGTCATCGCAGCACGATCAATGCGTTCAGCCATAATTTGTACCGTTTTTACATCACCACCTTGCAATGAAATTCGCACAATTTCGTATCCCATGTCTGCTAAAGACGGTGTTAACATTTCTGTCAATTGTGTAGATAAATCCATTTTATTTCCTTTACTAAAAAAGGCGAGCCAAGTAGCTCACCCTCATAACACGATTGAGAATATAGTTATATTATGCATATTTTTTACAAAAAAACAAGTACTTTTTATAAATTTAATAAAAAAAAGAATCATTTTAGGAAAAAACTTGCAAAAAAAAGAAAAAATTGATTAACTATACTTATAATTTTTTATAAAAAGGGGCAAAAATGTTATTTTCAAAAAAAACACCTAACACCATAAAAAAAAGCTCTACAACAGAAATAAAGGAGCGACCAACCGCAGCACCTGTACCACAAGCACCATCATTTTCAGGACCTGCATCTATTCCACAAGCACCAATGCTTAATCAACACAAGCAAGAAAAGGTAGACTCATCAGATAAAGAATCACCCATTTCAACCCCAACCCCAACAACTGTTGCAGAAGAAAAAAAAGAATCTATTGAGGTGGTTGAACAAAATGGACCACATGAAGAAATTGATGCAAATGGCAAAAAAGTTTTCAAAGCAAAATCGATTAAAGATGTCAATTTTTCAGATATTTGGCTAACACCTGAAAAAGTTTCATATATTCGAGATAAAAACACAAAATTTGCACTTATCCCCTTTGAAACCGAAGATATGGAAGATTTTTTGCGTGTACTTGAGCAAGGATATACAGGGGCGGCCTCTTATGCTGTCCAATTTTTAGATGAATCTTATCGTGTCGAACGTGTCATAACAACAACAGGCGTACAATTTAACTGTCGTAAAATGCCTACGTCTACCCCAAATATTTACAATTTAGGATTGCCTGAACCAGTCGTTAAATATATGACAACACTTGCAACCGAATCTGGTTTAATTTTATTTGCAGGTCCAACAGGTATGGGTAAAACAACAACCGCATCAGCACTTATGCGTGAATTTTTAGAAACACACGGTGGATTCTTGTACACGATTGAAGATCCTCCCGAAATGCCTCTAGACGGCCTCTATCATGCTAAAAATGGTGGCTTAGGATTATGCAAACAAAGTCCTGTTGAAAATGAAAGATGGGAAGATGGATTAAAATCTGCCCTTCGTTCTCGACCAAGATATATTCTTGTTGGCGAAATCAGAACACCCGAAGTTGCCTCTCAAGCTCTCCGTGCAGCTACATCTGGTCACCTTGTTTTATCAACCATTCACGCAAATAGCGTGGAAGATGCACTTAATTCAATGATTAAATACGCTTCTGGTGCAGGGTTAGATGAAAAACTTGTTTGCGATTTGTTGGCTCGCGGTATTTTAGGTGTTATCCACCAACAATTAGAAGGTACAACGGTTTTACGACCTATTATTCACACAGCATTTGCAAACCCCAATCCTTTAATGGCCTGTCAAATGCGTATGAGTATTCGTGAAGGCAAAATCGCCCTTGCAACATTTATGGAAGCCCAAAACACCAAAATATTCCAAGGTCGCCCTCTCTTTAGAGAGATTAAGTAATCAGACCAAAATAAAAAAAACAGTGAGTTATTTTAACTCACTGTTTTTTTGTATCCTATTTAAAACACTATTTTAAATACTTATCTAAAATCTCTTGTTTTTGTTGTTTTATCATCACAAAAAAGCCCCTGACAAGCAGAGGCTTTTTCTTAATTTGCGGCTTTGATTATTCAAAGATTTTTGCAACAACGCCAGCACCAACTGTGTGGCCACCTTCGCGGATAGCAAAACGCAAACCTTCGTCCATAGCAACAGGAACAATCAATGAAACTGTTAATTTAACATTGTCGCCTGGCATGACCATTTCAACACCTTCAGGTAATTCAATTGTACCTGTAACGTCTGTTGTACGGAAGTAGAATTGTGGGCGATAGTTTGCGAAGAATGGTGTATGACGACCACCTTCATCTTTGCTCAACACATAAACTTCTGATTCGAATTTTGTGTGTGGAGTGATTGTTCCTGGAGCAGCCAAAACTTGACCACGTTCAACTTCGTCACGTTTTGTACCACGGAGAAGAACACCGATGTTATCACCAGCTTCACCTTGATCCAATAATTTACGGAACATTTCAACGCCTGTACATGTTGTTTTTGTTGTTGGACGGATACCAACGATTTCAACTTCTTCACCAACTTTTAATACACCGCGTTCTACACGACCTGTAACAACTGTACCACGGCCTGAAATTGAGAACACGTCTTCAATTGGCATCAAGAATGGTTTGTCTTTTGGACGTTCTGGTTGTGGAATGTAAGCATCAACAGCTTCCATCAATGACAAGATAGCATCACGACCGATAGCTGGATCGCCATCTTCTAATGCAACTTTTGCAGAACCTTTGATAACTGGAATATCGTCACCTGGGAATTGATATGAAGATAACAATTCACGGATTTCCATTTCAACCAATTCTAACAATTCAGCATCATCAACCATGTCAACTTTGTTCATGAAAACAACGATTGCAGGAACGCCAACTTGGCGAGCGAGCAAGATGTGTTCACGAGTTTGTGGCATAGGACCATCAGCTGATGAAACAACCAAGATAGCACCATCCATTTGAGCAGCACCAGTAATCATGTTTTTAACATAGTCAGCGTGACCTGGGCAGTCAACGTG
>CALARE010000047.1 GCA_937888725.1 uncultured Alphaproteobacteria bacterium
GGCAATGGTAAAAGAAAAATCAGTTTTTGAACGGCTTAAAAAACAAAATGGGGAATTGTTTGCCAAAACGGTTCGAAACAGTGATAATGGTATATTAGATATCCCCAATATTTTGGAAATTGTTAAATTTGCAGGTAAAGACGCATTACCCCTTATTCCTTTTTTAAGAATGCTCAAAGAGGTGCCTCCTGATGTGCATGGGGTTTATCAAGACCCAATAACACTTCTTAAAAAAGCGGGGTATAATGCTTTTGTTGCAGATACAGAAGAAAAGAAAAATTCAATCGCTCCTTATTATGCTTTGGGTGAAGCTATTTGTACATTTAAGGATGCTGAACGCCATAAAAAATACTATATTATTCATGCTGTTAAAGAAGGGGCTGAAAAACTTAATCGGAGAGATTTTAAGAATCCTAAGCGAGAGGATGAATATGGTACCTCTGTGATTTCTATTCAAATTTTGAAGGAAGGGGGCTTTATTTCGATCAAAAACAGATATAATCATACAGTTCAGGCATGTGATAATACGTTTAATTCCAATCCTGATAATATTATTTTGGGTCTGTCTGAATCGTTAAAAAGATATTTTAAGGTTGATTTTAGTGTATCTAACGCTATTTTGCCGAATGGATATACCTTTCAACGAGGGAAAATTTATAAATATTATAAAGAAAAAGAAAACATTTATTTTGGGGATGGGTTTTATTTATCAGATGGTAAATGTTATGAAATTGATAAAGATTCTCAGTTGCTAACGGATGTTTTTTTGATTGATTTAAAAGAAAAAAAGATTAAAGACCCTGAAGACCTCACTCATAGTGTAGGAAATTCTTATCAAGTTTTAAGAAAGGCTATTGATGGGAAAAAGTTACAAGTTAAAACCATAAAAGATACCAAAATTTTGTTTGCTGATGGGAAAGAAGTCTTGCGTTCCAGAGGGAGCAAATTGGTTGGATTAACTTTGTATAATGAAACATTGGAAAAAAACTCTTTTTTTCAAGTTGATGATTTGGAGGTTTTGAATTTACCAAATCTTAAAAATCTAGAAGCAGAAACATTTTTTACTTGCCCTTGTTTAAAAGAAGTGAATATGCCTCTTTGTGAGGAAGTTACAGCTTTAAATTTTAGATACACAGCCCCAGATTTGAAAGGGAATATTCCAGCTTTAAATCAAAAAGGAATTGTTTTTGCAGGGCCTCTTTTGGTTGATACGCGGGAAGGCAGATTGGTAACACTCACAAATATCAAATCATTTTCTTTTAAACAAGTGATGGATAGTGAATTTAATGGCAAAAAAATCACAGTTGAAGAAAATGGCAATGAAGTGAAAATTTTGGCTGATGGTGATGAACAAATAACATTAAGAGATGGTGTTGTTGTTGGCCTTTCGCTTAAGAGTAATTATATTTATGATACAGATATTCCCGATACAATTGAAAGTATTAACTTAGAGAATGCAGAATATTTATATGAAAATTCTTTTAGATCTTTTATATATTTAAAACATGTGCGTGCACCTAAATTAAAAAAAATGCAAGCTATGTGTTTTTGTGAAAGCCCAATTGAAACTGTTTGTTTAGATAGTTTGGAAGAAATGGAAGATTTTTCAATGGAAGCATTTTGTGGAAAAGAGGCAAAATTGCCAAAATTAACTTGTATGGGAGGACTTTGTTTGGGGGCTTTTCATGTTGATATGAATATGTATGCCCCTCGTTTAAAGTGTGTGACCGCTTTTGTTGGTTTTCAGAAAAAAACAAGAGAATTTCCGTTTAAGGATATTTCACCAGAGAATTTGAAAGCTGTTCTTCTTTTTTGTAACACAAAAGATGTTTTTTCAACAGATTTAGGGAAACACCTTTTTGAAGCGTTAAAAAATGCTCAAAAAGTGACTGTACGGCAACAAGAATTCCCAATAAGTGCCACTTTTTTTGTAGACGGGGCGGAACTTTGCCACACATTTGGGGGCAATATTTCTCGTGTGACCCTTCGGAATTTAAAAGAAGTGCCTTCTGGAATGATTAAGGGTTTTGAAAATTTGGAAAGTGTTTCTTTGCCTGATGCTGAAATAATGCAATCAAACAATTTAACCGATTGCCCTAATTTAAAACGGGTTGATATGCCAAGGTTAAAAAAAGTAGATGAGAGCGATAAAAGCTTTTTAAAAAGAACACCTGCCTTGGAGCGTTTTTATGCACCCAAGCTTAAAAATAGATTGTCTTATGTTAAATGGCATCCAAATTTTAGAACAATTTTAAGATATATGGATGAAGCAAATACGCCAAAACAAAAAGGAAAATTATCCTTTTTAAAAGCAATTTTTTATAGAGGTGAAAATCAAAAAAGATAATGTTTTCAAATAGTTATTAATTCATCTTTTTGTTTGTAAAAAAATATGCTATACTTAATGTAGAGGATTTATGGAGGCTTCTATGAACCGTTTAAGGAAGTATGGCTCTGATTATGTTAAAAAATTGAAAAGTTATAATGCAACCCTTTTGAGGCAAGAAGGGGTGGTGCATCAGCTTGAATTTGCAGGGCGTGATATCGGTTCATTGCGTTTATTTTTAGATGATATGCGAGATGACATTGCCTTACCAACCAGAATGGTTACTGAAATAGGATATCCCTATATTGATAGGGCATTTTTAAAAAGCTATATTAAAACGGTTCAAGCCCTTCGAAAAACAAAAAAAGAATTGCCAAAACCAACGCAAATTGCTAAAAAGTTGATGGCGGATTATTTCACTGCTAGAAAAAAAGCCATTGCTCGACAAAAAAAATGTTCAGTTGCTGAAGTTTCTGATAGAGATGTTTTTTATCCAACAAGCGCTGAGGCTGAGAAGAATAAAGTCAATTACTTGCAAGTTGGTAACCCCAATTATGCCCTTTCTTATATCCTTAGTAATATGATGTCAAGGGAGATTGAGCTTATCAAAAAAACGGACTCAAAAGATAATCTAGCCCCATTGAGTGAGGAAAACGTATATAAAGAAATACAATCAGCTTTTTCAAAATATCACGATAAGTATGTGTTATTTGATGGGAAGATTTTAAGATGCAATTTGAAACAAAAAGGGGTTTATTTTGGGGATGATTTTTATCTAAAAGAGGGGAAAATTGTTTCCATTGATATAACAAAAAAAATTATTGTTGATGGCTTAATTATTGATATTGAAACAAATGACATTGAAAATCCGATTGGTATTCCAGAAGAAAATGTCAATATAATTCGAGATAAAATTAAAAATAAAAAATTAAAACTTGTTCCTTATGATAAAAAGGGGCGGATGGCTTTGATGGGAGATAATCATCCTATTTTTGTTATAAAAGAGGGGAAAGAGGTTTCTGTTTTTGAACTTATGTGTGAACAAAATGGGGAGGATTTTGCCCGTACACTGCGTGATTATGATAGTGGTATTTTAACAATTCCAAATATTTTAAATATTGTGAAATATGTTGGGCGTGAGGCTAATGATGTGTTTTTAGAGTATTTGGTTTCCCTAAAATCGGTTGAGATGGAAGATATTAGCACGCCATATAACACGCTGACCCATTTGTTTATGGCGGGATATGTGCCATATTATAATAAGGAATTAGCTGATAAATATATCGCTCAAATAGATGCGTTGGCACCACTTGATTCAAGTAAAGATGTGTTAGAGCAAGATGTAAGCGTGCCAGCTGATATTGCAATGAAATTAGCCAGCGAATATCTAAAAGATAAAAGACGATTGCTTGCCAAGAAAAAAGGGTGTGATGAATCAGAAATTAAAGATATAGACCTTTTGTGTGTCACCTCTTTAGAAGAACAAGATGCGTTATCTGTATTTTATCGAGATGGTGAAAAACTTTGTACTTTTGGCACTGACAGATATAAAGGTTATTATATGATTAATGCCGTTAAGAGGAATATAGACAAAATTAAAAGGGCAGAATTTCCAAGACGTGAGGATATTTATGGGACAAGCTCTCTTTCAATTCAAGTGCTAAAAACAGGTGGTAAAATTTCAATTAAAAACCGTTATAATCATACGGTTTCAGATCCAGATAATACCTATTCTTCAAATCCAAACCATATTTCAAAAGGAATGACATCAGCCCTTAAAAAAGAACTAGATGTCAGTTTTAATGTCTCAACAAAACGATTGCCGCATCATTATCAATATATTAGAAATTCACTTTTTAAAAGTTCATGTGAAATCAATGGTATCCTCTTTGGTGAAAATTGTTACAGCATTGATGGTCAAATATACCCAATTGATGAGCGAAAAGAGATTTTGGTCGAAAATTATTTGATTAATTTAAAAGAAAAAACGATTATTTCAATCCCTGAAAGGGAAAGTAATGGTTCCTATCATGACAAAAACATTGCTGTTTTAAGGCGTGAATTGGAAGGTAAACGCTTAGAAGTTAGAATTGATAAAAAAACAAAAGAACGTGTCTTGTTCGCTGATGGAAAGGAAGTTCTCCGTTTAAATGGCTCAAGATTGGTGGGGCTAACATTACCATCAACAACCACTTTGGCAGATAAGGAAATAACAAATTTTGAGTGGCTAAAAAGTTTCTCTGCACCATATTTGACCAAAATGGGGGACGATTGTATATTTTGCACAGGTTTGAAAAATTTTTCTGCCCCGCATTTAAAAAAAGTTGGGCGAAACCCTTTCTCGGGTGTAGATGTTAGTTTAGCTCATATGGAAATTGATACACTTAAAAAACAAGGTTCCTTTTTTGTAGAAAAGATGTTTTTTAATGCCGAGTTAAATGAATTTTCAAATGTTGATCGTTTTTATTCAAAATTCGGTGTTATTGACCTCCTTAATCAGGAAATTAAAGGAAAAAAAGTAACATTTAAAGATGGGAAAAAGGTTAAAGAAATTTATGCAAATGGGCAAAAAATACTTTCTTTTGAAAAAATAGATTATGTTACTTGGGATATAACTTATCTTAATTTCCCAACAATTACAAAATTACCATCAAATGCATTGACTGGGGTAAGGTCATTAAAAGAAGCACGATTTGAAAATTTAGAAGTTGTGGAAGAAAATAACTTCTCATCCAAAATAAAAAAATTATATATCCCACACGTTCAAGAAATTGGGATGAATAATGAACTCGATTTTGAAAAACAAGAAATTGTTTATAATAGAGAATTGCTTGAAAAAAATGGTATTATTAAAGTCGGTTCGTATCTGATTGATACGGTTCATAATCTTGTATTAAATGAAGGTCGTTTTTCCAACAGCTGTTTTTCTAGAGACTGTATTAATGCTGAATTAGTGGGTAAAAAGTTATCCGTTGAAAAGAATGAAGATTTTCTTATCTTAAAAGCAGATGGCGTGGATATTTTGACATTCAAGGATGATCATTTGGTGAAAATGAATTTGCCAACATGTAAAGAAATATCCCATTTGAAAGCGGGCCCTTATTTAGAAGAAATATCTGCTCCTATGGTTGAGGAAATGAAATATTCACTAGGTAATTGTCCTAAATTGAAAAGGATTAATATGCCTCATCTAAAAAAAATAGAGAGTTCGATTAATGATGCACCTAATTTAGAAGAAATTGATTTTCAAGAACTAGAAAGTATTACGGGATACTCATTGGTAGACATAGGTGCTAAACGGGTTTCGTTGCCAAAAATTGAATTAGATAATTTCAGGTTCCCTCTATTGAATGGATGTGTTGATTTTGATGTGCCAGCTGTTACAAAGAACAATTGTATTTTATTTGCAGGATTTATTATTGATCAAAACGAAGGGCAGATAAAAACAGTTCTTAGTGGTATTGAAGATGTTATAAATAATGAGTTGAAGGATAAAAAAATCACCATTCAAGATTGTGAAGGCGGGCGTTTGTTATGTGCAGATGGAAAACCCGTTTTAAAAGAGGAAAATGGTTGTTTAACAGGTCTTTATTTAAATCAAACAGAAAAAATAAACAGTTCGAAGTTTTTATACAACAACCCTTATTTAAAAGAGTTTTATGCACCAAATTTAAAAGAAGTTGACGGAGATAAATTCCTTTGCAGTTGTCCTCAGCTTGAAAAAATTGTGTGTCCTAATTTAGAAACGCTTTCTTGTTCTGCTTTTTATGATTTGGAAAAAGTAACGAGATTGTCTTTGCCAAAATTAAAAAAGGTGCCATCTTTTAAGGATGTTTTGTTTAAATTACCAAATTTGGTGGAATTAAATGTGTCAGAACTTGAAAATGTACCATTTGGATTTTTGGATAAAACGCCTAAGCTTGAGGTATTAAATGCACCGCTTTTAAATAATCGGTTAAAAGTGTTGCGTCGCCATCCAAACAAACGCAAATTATTGCGAAAAATGCAACAAAAGAAAGATTTTATGATGCATTTAAAATATGCTAGCACGCTTGCAAAATGATTTTTTTAGGAGGGACAAATGGATAGTAAAATCGTTTTTAATCAAGTTAGCCAGCAAAATGGCACGACATTTGCCCAAATGCTTCGAAAATATGATAAAAATATTTTAAATATAGCTGGAATTGTCGATATTTTAAAATATGCTGGTAAAGATACTGTTGGGACTTTGTTTTTTTTAGATACGCTTAAAGAAGACCTAGATGCTTTTGAAAAATTTAGATTTTCGCCTTCATCCATTCCTTATTTTGATGATGAATTGGTTGAGGCTTTTATTCAAAAAGCTAAAGAAATTAGAGCTGTGGAAGATAATTATCCTAAGTCAGCCAATGTCGCACAAGAAATTTTAGAAAGTTATAAAGAAAAAAGACGCAACAAATTAGCCACTCAAAAAGGTGTTATGCCTCAAGATATTAAAGACGTTGAAATTTTTGTCCCAACTAAAGAAGAAAAAGAGGCACATCCTGATACCTCTTTTATTGAATATGGAAACCCAAGTTACGCCATTTTTTATCTGTTAACCACACTGGTTTCAAGCGAAATAGAGTTTTTGAAAAAGAAAGGGGAGGGTATCAGTGAACGAAACTTGGAAACAAAATCTGTTAGAGAGGAATTAGAAGCATCTTTATCACGGTTTATGGGGAAATATCATTATCAAGATGGAAAATTGTTCCGTTTTAATGTGGAAAAAAATGGTGTTTATTTTATGGATGAAGATGTTTTAAAAAATCATGAAGTTTTGCATTATGATTCAAAAAGATATTTTCAAATTGATGGTTTGATTGTGGATATTGAAACAAACCAAGTTATCAATTTAGCAGGGGTGGACAAGATAAAAGAAGAAGCTCTTTTAAATCAGATAAAAGATAAAAAATTAACAGCCATCAAAACAAAGGGGGTCTGTGTTTTGATGGCAGATGGCAAGGAAATTGCCTTTGTCAAAGAAGGACGTTCTTTAAGCACTTTTGAAATTTTAGCACGAAAAAAAGGCAAACAGTATGCTGAAAATTTGCGTTCAGCAGATAGCACTCTTTTTGAAATTCCAGATTTAATTGATGTTGTTCAATATGCTGATAATTCGATTGATTCTAGTTTAATTAGCTATTTGAAATCGTTAAAACCAAAAACTGAAGAAAAAACAAAGAGCGATTTGGACCCAATAGCCCATTTGTTTATGGCAGGATATGTGCCTTGTTTTAGCCATGAATTGACTGAAAAATACACCAAATGGGTTAATGAATTGGTCCCTGTTCAAGTGGATGATGAGGGGAATCATTTGGTAGCTGTTCCTCAAGAAATAGCTGTTATGTTGGCAAAAAAGTATCGACGAGATAAAAAAGAAAAATTAGCAAGAATTAAAAGATGTGACATTGAAAGTATCAGCGATTTAGATTGTTTGATTGTTACAAGTGAAGATGAAAAAAATATGATTCGTCCTTATTATCGTTCTGATGAGGAAATTTGTACCTTAAAGGACCCAACACGTCATGAAATAAAATATATGATTAATGCGGTTAAACGAAATGTTGCTGATATTAAACGGGAGAATTTTAAAAAAATTCGAAGAGAAGACGAATATGGCACTTCTGTTATTTCAATTCAAGTTTCAAGAAATGGGGGAGATATTTCAATTAAAAACAGATATAATCATACCCTCGATCGTGAAACAGGTGAAAACCCAGATAATACATTTAATTCTAATCCTGATTTGATTTCTGAAGGATTATCTTCAGCCTTAAGACAAGAATTGGGCGTTGATTTTTATACAACCATAGTTGAAATACCATATTGGCATGTTCGCTTTGGTCGTTGCCTGTTTCATTATGAACACGAGGTTTATGGGGTCTATTTTTCAAAAGACCATTATTTAAAAGATGGACAAGTTAAGCCCCTAAAAGACTGTTTAGATATAGGGGGTAGCTATCTAAGCAAGGACGGCGATTTGTTACTTTTTGACCAAAGGCGTGGGTCAGGGCTTTTTAATGTTTTAAATAATGAAGCAAACGGTAAAAAACTGAAATTTGAAACAAAAGGGGATTTAAGTTATGTTTATGTAGGAGATAGGCTTCTTGCCAAATTAAAAGGCTCAGATATGATTGGTTTATATTTAAAAGAGACCATGAGTTTACCTGATGGATTTATGTCTAAAGCCCCTTTGTTGGAAGAATTTGAGGCTCCTAATTTGTTACACATAGGAGATGATGTATTTAAAGAGGCACCGTGTTTGAAAAAAGTTGATGCCCCAAATTGTTTGTTCGCTGGCTCTGATGCATTAAAAGAGTCCAATGAGGTGGTGATAAATATGCCAAATGTCTTTAAAGAAGGGAAAAATACCCACCTTAAAACAAACCCTATGTTGGGTGAAAACATTCTTTCACTTTCAAAAAGATGCCCTGTAGAGTTTAAAGATAAAAAAGTTACAATGCAGTTAAAGAATGGGCAATACACCATTTTTGCCGATGGGAATAAAGTGGCTGAGCTTGACGATGAGGGAGCTGTTAAGGGACTTTATTTGCATCATACAAAAAAGCTGGGATATATACCATTTCCAAGTCTTGAAACACTTGTTGCTCCACAGGTTGAAGAGGTGGAAAATTGGGCTTTTTCAGGTCACACATATCAATTAAAAAGACTGGAATTGCCAAATTGTTATTATATGGCTTCTGTCCCCAATGAATATACGGATGCAAAAATCACACATGAAAATTGTCAAATTAATGCACCTTATGTTTATAATAATGAAAGAGGATTTGAAAAAGGGTGTTTGTTGAAATTGCTAAATTCTGAATTATATTTTAATGATTCAGATGGCATTTTCTTTAATAAGTATTTAAAAGAGAAGAAATTAACTGTTGAAGAAGAAGGGGATAAAAAATATTTATATGCTGATGGGATTCATTTTATAACCTATGATAAAAGATATAAGATAATTGAAAGTGTGTCTTTGCCTGGTGTTGAAGAAATAGATTTGAGAATTTTTAATGATGACGTCTATCAACTTACACGTCTTTCTTTGCCAGATGTTAAAAGAATCAAACCGACTGAAAGTAAATTAGAAAAATTAACAAAATATTCTTTAAAAGAGCTTCATATTCCTAAATTAGAGGATTTAGGAAATAGGGGATATGTTCTTTTAGATGATTTTGATGATGTGAAAATTGAAGTAAATCAAGAGGCTTTAAAAGCAGATGGTGTTCTATTCTTTAAAGATGTTCTCTTTGATTCCAAACGTGGGGTTTTTATCTCAAGAAGTGCAAAGGAAAGCGGTTTTGTCATTGCACTTAATGAAAATATAAAAAAGGCTGGAGAATATGTGGGTGGTACCCCAGAAATGAGGATTGTTGAAAAAGAGGGGATAACTTCAATTTTTATCAATTCAGAAGAAATGATTTCATTTGAAAAAGGAGAGGTTACAAAACTAAAGTTGGATTATATTAGAAATCTAGGCCGATCAGCTATTAGAGATTTTGATAAGCTTCAAGAGCTTTCTATGAAAAATTTGGAATCTATGGAAGATAGCAATATAAATTTTTGCCAGATTGAAAAATTAAATTTGCCCAGATTGGTTAGAATAGATAATTATTGTTTCAACTCCTTAAGATGTCATGAAATTTCTTTGCCACGTCTTCGATATGCCAAATCTTCTTGTTTTTCATCTAATTCCAAATGTTCAAAAATTAGTCTTCCTTCTTTGCGTGAGATTGATTTAGATGGGTCATTTGAGGTGAGTTATGGCGAGTTTTACTCAAAAAATCTTGAGACAGATTATTTTAAAAACAATAATCAGATTTTCTTTGGAGAGTTGTTGATTGATTTGACGAAGCAACAGGTTCAATTTCCAAACAAGACAAATCCTTATGTGAATTTTTCTAAAATGCTTGAAAAAGAGTTAAAGGGTGCAAAGATAACCATTCATGAAGAAGATGGTGAAAGAATTTTATGTGCCGATGGTCGCCCTGTGATTAAAGAACAAGATGGAAAAATAACAGGTCTTTATCTTGAAAAAGCAGATACCTTATCACTGAAAGTTTTCCTGCCGAATCTAAAAGAGATTATTGCACCAAATGCAACAAAAATTGAAAGAGGCAGTGGTAATAGGTTTACCTCTTTAGAGCGTCTTGTTGCTGATAATGTGATTGAAATTGAGGATGATTGTTTCTCTTTTGATTCGTATCGTTTGTATCAAGAAGGGCACTTAAAAGAGATTTCACTTAAAAAAGTTCAAAAAATAGGGAATAATTGTTTTGTTGGTTTAGAGGATGTTGAAAGTTTAACCCTAAATAATTTGAGATCGTGTGGTGAAAAGTGTTTTGTAGATATGCCATATCTTCAAAAAATGCAAGCTGTTCATTTGGTATCTGCTGGAAAGGGTTCTTTTGAAAGAACTTATTCTTTGGTGGATTTGAAAACACCTTTGTTGCAAAATCGTTTGGAATTATTTAAATCTCACCCAAAGCGTAAAGCTGTTTTAAAAAGTATGAAAGAAAAAGGCTTTTTGAGCCATATTCTGCATACTGGATCGTTGGCGAAATAAAAAACGGTTTTGGCTTGATGTGTTATTTTATAAAATATGTCAAATTTTATTGATAAAATAATAAAAATGTGATATTATTCCTTTGATTATGAGAAAAATAATTCAAAGGAGGCTTTATGCTTGAGGAAAAAAGGGATTTAGATGGCGTTTTATATATTTATGACCAGATTTTGCCCGCATCATCACAGGATAGACGGTTTGTAAAGATATTAGTCGCCCCCAATTTAAATGTGATGGGGAATGATTGCTTTTATCGTTGCCCTCATCTTGAAAAAGTTGTTGCCCCCAGTTTAAAAAAAATAGGAACGGGTTGTTTTGATGAATGTCCCAAATTAACGAATGTTGTTGCTCCGTTTTTGACATTTCAAGGTATTCAATTTATAGGCGGATTATTCATTGATTTAAAAGAAAAACGTTTTTTAAATAATGGGAATTTTTCACATCAGTTTGTAGATGCACTTGAAGCTGAAATTCAAAATGATGCACCACTTGTGATTGAAAAAAAAGAGGGGGTTCAGGTTTTAAAATCGGGCGATTTTACAATTTTGAAAGAAGAAGCGGGTGTTATCACAGAGATTTGTTTGCCAACTGCTGAAAAGTTGCCCGCCCACAGTTTATATGAAAATGAAGGGGTGAAAGAGCTTGTTTTATTATCAGCTAAAAAAATTGATCATAATGCGATTTATAAAGCAAAAGCGTTGCAAAAAGTGGTGGCTCCACATGTAGAGGAGGCAAGATTTTCAAACTTTTCAAAATGCCCCGCTTTAAAAGAAGTTCAAGTGCCAAAGTTACTTTTTGTTGAACATAGTTGTTTTAATGATAACCCGATGCTCGCCTCATTAGATGTGCCAACTCTTGAAAATGTGGATCGAAACTGTTTTTGTTATTTGCCCGCTATGCAAGCATTTTATGGTCCCAAAATTATAGCGATTGGGGAATCTTCTTTCCAATATAATCCAAATATGAAAACGGTTGTCTTGCCTAAATTGTTGGAGTTGGAGCGGGGTATGCTTTATCGTTCAGGGGTGCAAGAATTTTATGCTCCCAAAATTCACAATCGAAGCCAATCTATCAAATACTTAAAAAATGCGAAACACCTGATTAAAAATAAGGCCGTTTTACCTTTGAATTATAAAAACCGTATCAAGGATGAAAGGCAAAATGTCTAAGTCGGTCTATGATATCATCAAAAAGCAAAATGGGGAAGCTTTTGCAAAAGCTATTCGCAACTTTGATAGTGGGATTTTTGAAGTTGAAAATTTGCCCCATATTGTCCGTTATGCTGGTCGCAATGCCTTACCACTTTTGGAGTTTTTGGAAGCGATGAAATTAAATATTCGTCAAACGTATAAAACGAATAAAACGCCCTTTCGGTTGCTTGAAGAGGCTGGGTATGATGCGTTTTATGCTGATACGCTCGAAAAACAAAATTCAATTAAACCTTATTTTAAAGAAGATGAAGAGCTTTGTACCTTTGATGATGAGGAAAGGTATCAAGATTATCACATTATTCATGCGGTGAAAAAAAATGTGGATAGCATTAAACGTGAAAATTTTGATGGAATTGAAGAACGTGAAGATGAATATGGCACCTCTGTGATTAGTATCCAAATTTTAAAAACAGGTGGTCTTATTAAAATTTGTAATAGGTACAATCATACAGTTGAAAATCCAGATAATACTTTTGATTCTAATCCTGATAATATTATCAAAGGCTTAAGTTATGCGTTGCAACGTTATTTTAATGTTGATTTTATAATCGCAGAAAATCCTTTACCAGATGATTACCTCTGTCAAAATGGTCGGATTTTTAAATTTATTGATGAAATTAATAATGTTTATTATGGGGAAGAATTTTATTTAAAAAATGGGGTTGTTTATCCTGTGAACAAAGATTATCAACTCATGGCAAATGGGTTTTTAATCGATTTTAAACAAAAAAAAGTTTTTAACATAACCAATTCAGAAGACAACTTATTTAAAGTGTTGAAAGATGAATTAGAAGGGACCTGTTTATCTGTTCAAAAAAAAGAGGGGAGAACCCTTGTTTTTGCTGATGAGAAGGAAATCCTTTCTGTTCAAGAGGGAAACATTATAAAATTATCTTTGTATAATACAAAAAAACTCAATAAATTTTTGGTTAGAAATTTTTATTTAGAAGAATTTTATGGATATCAAGTTGAAGAAATAAGTGGTAGAAGTTTTTATAATTTTCGTGCTTTAAAAAAAGTTGTGTTGCCATGTTGTAAGAAAATTGATCAAAGTGCATTTTTTAACGTTAAGTGCAAAATTCAGGCTCCTTTGATGGAAAAAGAGGGTTTTTATTTTTTTGAGAACGGAATTGTGTTTTCTCCAAAGTTAAAACTTTTTTATCTACGGGGAAATTTAACTTTGAAAATGTTTAAATTTTTGAATGCACAAATGGCTAATTATAATCATTTTAAAGTGAAAAAAGATGATTTGGGATATATTATTTTAGCCGATAGAAAACCATTTTTACGCTTTAAGAACAATCAATTAACAGGGATTTATTTGCATAAAGGATGCCCTAAAATTGACGAAGGTATTATCGCTGATTTGTATTATTTAGAGGAGTTTTCATCAACAAAAACAATACAGGTTGAAGAAAATAATTTTTTAGATTGTCCACGTTTGAAAAAAGTTTCTTTGCCAAATGTTGAACAGATTTGTCTTGATAATACGTTTAGGCATTTAGCTTCATTGGAAGAGGTTGATTTATCTAGCTATAAGAAAGGAAATCGCCAGTCGATTTTTGGTGTGAATTGCCCCAATTTAAAACGATTGAAAATTCCTTTATGTGAAGTTGATGATTCTAAGGAATATTGCTACTTAAAAGGGATGAATTTTGGATACTTCAAACATATTGAAAAAATTGAAGTAAAAAATGGTGTGATTGTTCAAAATAATGGCAAAACCGTTGGAAGAAGAATGATTTATGACGAACTACTTTTTGTGAAAAAAGGGAGGACTCGTGCCTAAAAGTGTTTATGACATCATCAAACACCAAAATGGGGAAGCCTTTGCCAAAGGGATTCGCAACTTTGATAGTGGGATTTTTGAAGTTGAAAATTTGCCCCGTATTGTGCGTTATGCTGGGCGTGAGGTGTATGATTTGCTCCCCTATTTAGCGAGCTTAAAACCAAGAAAAGAAGAAAGAAAAGATTTTTCAACAGCTGACGATTTGTTCCAACTTGCGCAAAAAGCGGGGTATAATGTCATTTATGCCGATACTTTTGAAAAACAAAATTCAATTCAAAATTTGTTTACCCCCAATGAAGAATTGTGCACGTTTAGGGATGTTACACGTTTTAAGAATTATCATATTTTTCATTTGATAAAAGAGGGGGCTGAAAAACTCAATCGAGCTGATTTTTATGGCAAAGAGGAACGGGAAGATGAATATAGTGCCTCCGTGTTGAGCATTCAAATTGCCAAACAAGGGGGATTTATTAAAATTTGTAATCGTTACAATCACACGGTTGAAAATCCAGATAATACCTTTTATTCCAACCCTGACAAGATTATTGACGGCATGACGCTTGCGATTGAAAAGTTTATAGGGCAACGCATTGAAACGGGTGGCGTTGATGTTCCAAATGGATATTTGAATTTTGATGGTTGCTTGTATAAATATCATTTGGAATCGGATAATCTCTTTTTTGGCACTGATTTTTATATCAAGGATAATCGTATTCATTTTATCAACAAAGATTATCAAATGATTGTGGATTGTTTTTTGGTCGATTTTAAAGAAAATAAAATCAAACCGTTGCATGACATGAGTGGTGATGGGCGAAGGGTGGTTTATTTTCATTCAACATTTAGTCATGTACCATTGATTTTAAAAGAAATGGAACAAGGGGGACGTTTGACACGGATAAAAGAAAATGACACTGATGTTGTTTTGTTAGATGGTCGTGCGATTTTAAAAGCAAAACAAGGCAAAATGACCTATTTGCACTTGACAAAACCCGTTGAATGTAAAGGAAATTTGTTTTGTTATCATGACTCAATTGAGGCGGTTTATTTAGATAATTTAGAAAAAATGGATAGCATAGAGTTGTTTGCCTCCTTTTTTTCGTGTAGCAATTTAAAGGTTCTTTCACTACCTAAGTTAAAAGAGGTTTCATCGGGAAGCATTGCACATTTGCCAATGTTGCAACGGCTTGATTTGAAAAATGTGGAAAAAGTAGGGCGTAGTTGTTTGAATTATTTGGGGCGTGTAACAAGCCTTGAATTGCCAAAATTAAAAGAGTTGGATTCTTTTTCATTAGGTCGTAATAAAGTTATGCGTTCAATTATACTTAAAAATGTAAAAGAATTGAAAGATGAAACCATTGTTTATAATCCCTTGTTGGTTAATGTTGAGCTTTCTTCTGATGTGCAAAAAATTCATGAAACAGCCCTACAGCATAATCCTTTTTTAGGGTTAAAAAGGGTGATTTGTCAAAATAAACAACAAATGGCAATTTCATGCCAGAACAAAGGACGTCAATATGAATAAGTCAGTCTATGATATCATCAAACGGCAAAATGGCGAAGTCTTTGCACAAGGGATCAGGCGGTATGATAATGGGATTTTTGATGTTCCAAATTTGCCTGAAATTGTGAAATTTGCAGGCAGAAATCCCCTTCCTTTACTCTCCTTTTTAGAAAGTTTAAAGCAAGTTAAAATTCCAGAAATTGAAACGGGAAAATCCCCATTCGAATTATTAACAGAGGCGGGATATGATGCTTTTTATGCCGATAGCTTAGAAAAGCAAAATCAAATTGAGCCTTATTATACTGAAAATGAGGCTTTGTGTACGTTTATGGATAAATCAAGATACATTCGTTATCATATTATTCATGCCGTAAAAAAAGGGGCTAGTCAGTTAAAACGGTCTGATTTTAAAGGAAAAGAAAAAAGAGAGGATGAATATGGTGTTTCAGTTTTATCCATTCAAATTTTAAAAGAGGGTGGTTTTATTTCCATTAAAAACCGTTATAACCATGGGGTGGAAAATTCAGATAATACCTATAATTCGAACCCTGATAATATTATTAAAGGGTTATCGTTGGCACTTAAAAGACATTTTAATGTTGATTTTTCCTCACAAGAAAAAGATTTGCCCACGGGATATCAATATATTGATGGGAAAATTTATAAATACCATACCGAGCTAGATCACATCTATTTTGGTGACAGGTTCTATATTCAAAATGGTGTGGTGAATTTTTTGGATAAAGATTATGAAATCGTGATTGATGATTTTATCATTAATTTAAAAGAAAAACGGGTACAATATCCCCTCTCAGGAAAAAAGAGTTGTCCTACAACATCTAGTTATTCGAATTTGCACTTGTTGGTGGAAGATGAAATAAAAGATAAAACGGTGCGTGTTTCAAAGTCTGGGGATGAAAAATCCATTTATGTGAATGGAAATTTGATTTTAAAGGCAAAAAACAATCAATTAACACATCTTTATTTGCCAACCACAAAGCGTAAAGCTATTTCTTTATTTAGCTTTCATCCGACAATTGAGGTGTTTGAATCGGGCTTTATTTCTGAAATTCAAGGGAGTTCTTTTTACCATTGTCCAAATTTAAAGACGGTTAAAATGCCCGTTCTTAAAGAAGTGACAGATTTGTTTATGGTTCATAATGAGTCTTTAATTGAGGTTGATTTCCCATCGTTAGAAAGAATGGGGAAAAATAGCTTTGTTCATTTACCTAATATTCTTAAAATGGTTTTTTTCTCTTTAAAAGAAGTGGGGTCATATTGTTTAAGGGAGTTTAAAAGTCTTGTGCAATTATCGGCACCACAGCTTGAAGTTGTAGATGTTAATTCATTGCAAAAATTATTTGCAATGAAAACACTGGATTTTGCCTCTTTAAAAAACTGTGCGAATGGGGTTCTTTCTTTTTGCCAAGAATTACAGGAAGTGAGATTGGCAAAATTGCAATGTTTGGCAGATTATTGTATCTCAGATCTCCCAAAATTGGAAAATTTGTTTGTGCCTCAGTTGGAAAAAGTGGGTGATTTTTCTTTGAATAATTTAGGGGTTAAACGGGTGCATTTGGAGGCATTAAAAGAGGTTGGAAACGATTGTTTGAACAAAAATAAAAAATTAAAAATAGCTTCTTTTGCCACTTTAGAAAAAACAGGAGAAGCCTTTCTTGCCTGTTGCAACCGATTGTTGCAAGTAGATGTGCCAATGTTAAGGGAATTTCAAACAGATGTTTTTAAAAAGTCAAATAATTTAAAAGTGATTAAAGCTGATTCATTAACCCAAATTTCAAAATATGCAGGGTTGAAATATTTACCTTCTTTAATGTGTTTATATGCGCCGAATTTGGACGAGAGGGTTTTGTTTGCAAGTTTTTATTTGCACCCATTTCAAGAACAGCTTATTTCTAGAAACACATCAAAAGATTATCTTCAAATGATGTGTGCAGAGCAAAAGGGGCGTTTTTATGAGTAAGCAAAAATCAGTTTATGACATTATTAAACGCCAAAATGGTGAAGCTTTTGCTCGGGCGATTCGGATTTATGATAGTGGGATTTTTGAAATCCCTAATTTGCCAGAAATTGTGCGGTACGCTGGGCGTGAGGCTGAGCCAATACTTGCTTTTTTAGAGAGTTTAAAAATGGGTGATAAAAAAGAGGTTTTTGAAACAGACAAAGACCCATTCCAGTTGTTAAATGAAGCAGGATATGATGCTTTTTATGCCGATAGCCTAGAAAAACAAAATGCCATTCAAAAGTATTTTGCCAAAGGGGAAGAACTTTGCACATTTAAAGATGAGATGCGGTATAAAAATTATCACATTATTCATGCGGTGAAAAAGAATGTGGATAGCATTAAAAGAACGGATTTTTTAGAGCCAGAGCGTCATGATGCTTATGCAACCTCGGTTATTTCTATTCAAATATTAAAACGGGGTAGTTTTATCAAAATTTGCAATAGATATAATCATTCAGTACGTTATCCAGATAATACATTTAACTCTAATCCTGATAATATTATCAAGGGGTTATCTGATTCTTTGAGCCGATATTTTGATGTGGATTTTTCAGGTACAGCCGTGGCATTGGGGAGTGATTTTATTTTAGTTGGAAAACAGATTTTCAAAATTAATTTTGAGGCAGACAATGTTTATTTTGGGGATGATTTCTATATAAAAAATGGTGAAATTTTTAATATCAATAAAGATTATGAAATGTTGATTGAATCAACGATTATTGATTTTAAAAATGCCACTTGTTATTCGCCATTGTGGTGGAAAACACCTGCGTTGACTAACTTATTGAATGCTGAATTTTTAAATGCTAAATTGCAAGTTCAAAAAAACGGGAATGAAAAAAGAATTTTTGCCAATCAGCAAGAAATTGTGCGGTTGAAAGAGGGGAATATCACAGGTATTTATTCGCGAAAAGCAAGCAAATTGGATAGCTTTTTTTTGCATACGCATGAACATATTGAAGAATTTGTTTGTGAAAATGTGACTAAAATAGGGGCAAATTGTTTGAGCTATTGTTCGAATCTTCGCTTGATAAAATTACCGAAAATGAAAGAGATGGGTTCGGGTTGTGTTTGTGAAAATCCTAAACTTGAAACGTTTTTTGCACCTGAATTGAACTGTTTGGCACCAGATTCGCTGTGTTGTGTTGGATTACAAGAGCTTGATTTGCCAAAGGTTCAATATGTCAAAGGACGAGCGATTACAAATTGCCCGAAATTAGAACGTGTTTCAATGCCAAATTTATGTGTGGCAGATATGATTTGTAATTGTTGTGATCATTTGATTGATATTGAGATGCCTCGTTTAGAAAAAATCCAATGCGATTCATTTTGCATGCTTTTATCGGTTCAAAAACTTTATTTTCCAGAGCTTCAGAGTGTAAAAGGCTCTTTTAATAATTTGCCAAGTTTAAATCTTATTAAATTACCCAAAATGCAAGTGGTTGATGGGGTTGGTGATTCGTTTTCAAGAATAGGGTGTGAAATGGTTTCATTTCCTCAATTAGAAAAGGTGAGTGGTCATTTTTTAAATCAAAATAATCAGTTGAAAAAAGTATTTTTGCCAAGGTTGGTTAAGGCGGGGCCAAAAATGTTGGCGACATGTGTTGTTTTGAGAGAGGCTTATTTAAACGCTTTAGAACATCTTGAAATTGATTTTTTGCGAGATACGTCCCACCTTGTTTTATTGCGTCTTGATAATGTGCAAGGGGTTTCTAGTTATTTTGAACGTGAAAAGCTATTTGACATTGCAAATGTTTATGCCCCTAAATTATCCACAAAATATATTGATGACATGATGAAACGGTTTGAAAAACAAGGGCTTTTAACCAATGAATTAAGACAAAAGATTTTTATGTTTAAAAAAAGACGATTGGTTCTGCCAAATGTGCAAAAAATTGCCTCGCAATCAGCTTTGAAAGTCGGCTTGTCGAGTTGTACTCTCGAAAATGTTGTTTATAATAGGGCTTAATTTTTTTAAGTGTTTAAATATGTCAAATTTTCTTTACAAGTTTGTTAAAATGTGTTATAATTTGCAACCTAAAAAAGGTTTGGTATGACAAAATCTATATACGATATCATTAAACGCCAAAATGGAGAAGCCTTTGCCAAAGCGATTAGAAGCTTTGACAGTGGGATTTTTGATATCCCTAATTTGCCACACATTGTGCGATATGCTGGGCGAAATGCCTTGCCGATTTTATCTTTTTTAGAAGGGCTGAAAATTGAAAAAATAACAAATGGGCAAACGGATGAAAATTTATTTGAACTTTTGAAAAAAGCGGGATATGACGCCTTTTATGTAGATAGCCTAGAAAAGCAAAATTCAATTCAAAAATATTTTGCCAAGGGGGAAGAACTTTGCACATTTAAAGATGAAAAAAGATATCAACATTATCATATCATTCATTGTGTAAAAAAAGGGGCTGATAAGCTCAAGCGTTCTGATTTTAAAGGTAAAGAAAAAAGAGAAGATGAATATGGAAGTTCTGTTATTTCCATTCAAATTTTAAAAAATGGTGGTTTTATTAAAATTTGCAATCGCTATAATCATCGCGTCCAATCGCCAGATAATACATTTTCTTCTAATCCAGATAATATTATTTATGGATTAACAAATGCAATTGAAAAGTATTTAAATGTGTCTTTGAATGGTGCCCATGGTATGGTAGATGGTTATACCTATCAAAATGGTCAGATTTTTAAGTTTCATACCGAATTTCAAAATACCTATATCGGGGATGGTTTTTGTGTTAAAAATGGGTGTGTGAAATTGTTTAATAAGGATTATGAAGTTGTGGCAGATATGTTTGTCTTTAATTTAAAAGATAAAATGATTTATTCGCCCCTTTCATATTTAGATGAAGATGTATCCCTTTTAATTGATGTGTTGCGTGATGCGGTTGAAGGGGCAAAACTTAACTTGGTCAAAAAATCAGATGGACGACATTCTTTGATGCGAGATGGAAAGGATTTTTTAACCATCAATGCGGGGGCAATTGAAGAATTAACTCTTGAAAAAGATCATAAAAATATGCAGAAGTTGGATGTTAATTTATTTTCAAATTTAAAAAAATTAACACTTAAAAATGTGAAAGAATTGGGATACGATTTTTTGTCTAACAATGAGAGTGTTGAAGAATTTATCGCCCCAAGACTTGAAGTGGTACAAAGCTTTTTTATGTCAGGAACACATCTGAAAAAGGTTTATTTGCCACGATTGAGAAAAGTTGGTGAATGTTCTTTTCAAAGCAATGAAAATCTTGAAGAACTTGATTTACCATTACTTAGATTTGTGGGTGGTGAAAGTTTTATTAATAATAATGCATTAACAAAATTATCTCTTGATTCATTGCTTGAGATGCCAGAATTAAGCGTGATGAATAATGATAATTTGAAAACTGTTTCAATGAAATCTTTAAAATATGTGGCACATAGCTCTTTTTCTGAAAATCTGGCGTTGGAGGAACTTTCTCTCAACAAAGTGGTTGTGATTGAAAGTTCAACATTTTGTGATATGCCTTGCTTAAACGTGTTGGAAATGCGTTCTCTTTTGCATGTAGAAGGGGAGGCTTTGATTGATTTGCCATGTTTAAAGGTTTTTCGTGCACCAAAATTGGAAGATTTAGGCTCAGGGCAATGTTTGTCAAAAACAGGGTTGGAATATTTATTTCTTCCTTCATTGGAGCGTATGGATGATCAATCATTAAAAAATAATCCCTTTTTAAAAGCAATCTATTTGCCACGACTAAATGTTTTTTTGAATAAGGCATATGCAAAAAAAAGATTTTCATCTTTTATCAAATGGCCTGTTTTGGTGCGAGCAAAATCAGGGCGTTTGATGCCAAAAAGTGATAAGGAGCATGTACATGCCTAAATCAGTTTATGACAAAATTAAACGCCAAAATGGTGAAGCTTTTGCCAGAGCGATTAGAAACTTTGATAGTGGGATTTTTGATATTCCTAATTTGCCACACATTGTGCGATATGCGGGGCGTAATGCATTACCTTTATTGGATTATTTAGAAAGTTTAAAAGAAATTGAAGTAGAAGTTGAAGCACAAGCTGAAGACCCCTTTGTTTTGTTGGATAGAGCTGGGTATACGGCTTTTTATGCGGATAGTTTGGAAAAACAAAATTCAATTACCCATTATTATGAAAAAGACGAGTTGCTGTGCACGTTTAAGGATGCTGATCGATATAAAAGGTATCACATTATTCATGCGATTAAAAAAAATGTTCACGAAATTAAGCGAGAAAATTTTAGAGGCATTGAGCAAAGAGAAGATGAATATGGCACATCAGTTATTTCTATTCAAATTTTAAAATCAGGTGGATTTATTTCAATTAAAAACCGATACAACCACACAGTGAATGCCTGTGATAATACGTTTTATTCTAATCCAGACAGGATTATTGAAGGGTTATCTTTTGCCCTTAGAAAATATTTTCACGTTGACTTTGCGGCTAAAAAAATAGTGTTTTTGCCAAATGAGTATATTTTTGTGAATGGTCAAGTTTTAAAATATGATATTGAAAAGAATAATGTTTATATTGGAGATGGCTTTTATTGTAAAGATGGCCACATCCATTTGGTTGATAAAAATTCTCAATTACAAATCGATTCATTTATTCTTGATTTAAGGACAAAGGAAATTTTAAACCCAACAAATGAGGTTTCCCCTTTGTTAAAAATACTTAGGCAAGAAATTGAAGGTGAAACACTGCAAGTTCTGCATCAAAAGGGTGTTATAACACTTTTTTGTAAACAAGGGGAAATTTTAACTTTAAAAGATAGACGGCTTCAGCGTATCACCCTTCGAAAGGTTGAAACACTGCCTGAAAAAGCTTTTTATGAACACCCCTCATTGCAAGAGGTTCGTGCCTTATCCGTTCAATCTTGTTTGCAAGATGTGTTGGCTTATTGCCCTAATTTGAAAAAGGTTTTTTTTGAAAAGCTTAATCAACTCCGTCCTTCTTTGTTTGAAGATACAAATTGTTTTGTTCAAGCACCATTGATTGAAAGTCAAGGGGTAAAATTTTTTGGTTCTGTTGCTTTTGATATGAACAAAAAGAAGTTCTTAACAAAAGGGCCTTTTTCTTCTGATTTGTTAAGTTTGCTTGAGAGTACACTTCTTTTTAACAATATAACTTATCAGCAAGAAGGGGATGAATTTGTTGCCTTATGTGAGGGGGTAACTTGTTTTAAATTTAAAGGGGATAAGTTACTTGAAATGACCCTTTCTTCTCAAGGGGAGTTCAAAAAAGAGTGGGTGATTAGAAATTTGCCAGATTTGGAAATTTTAAATGCACCATATGTAACAGCTTTTGCCGATAATAATATTGGATATTGTCCGCGATTGAAAAAAGTTTATTTACCAAAAGTTCAAATTTTAGGGGAAGGGTGTATTTCCAATTGTGATGAATTAGAAGATGTTTTTGCCCCTAACCTTGAATATGTGGGGAATTATTCTTTTTCACATAATAACATGTTGAAAAAGATAAATTTACCAGCATTAAAAGAAGTTAAAAATGTGGCTTGTTTTTCATTTAGTGGGTATGAAGAAATCAATCTCCCTCAATTGGTAAGAGCAGGATACGGGTTTTGTAAGGACAATCCCCATCTTAAAAAGATTTATATGCCAATGCTTAAATGTATTGCTGAATTTTCGTTTATGGGTTTGAAAGAGTTGGAAGAAATTGATTTACCTCAATTACAATATATTGAAGGCAGATGTGTTGTTTTAGATAATCCCAAATTAAAAAGGGCGTCATTTAACAAATTGATGAATTTCCCTTCAGCAATATTGAAAAATTGTCCTTTGTTGGAGGTGGTTGAGGCTGAAGCACTTTATTCCATTGACAGGGGGTGTTTGAATAATCATCCAAATTTAAAAGAAATTTATGCTCCGAATATATATCTTCCCAAATGCTATTGCGTGAATATAAAATTTGTGAAGAAAGACTTAAAACGAGTTTATACCTCTCTTTTAACCTCTCATCATTTGAATAATCAGGTTTATTCCTTAATAGAAAAACAAGAAAATGAGAGGGGATAATATGACAAAATCAATGTATGACAAAATTAAACGCCAAAATGGCGAGGTGTTTGCTAGAAGTATTCGAGATACAGATGATGGGATTTTTGAGATTGAAAATTTGCCCCAGATTTTAAAATACGCTGGGCGTAATCCATTGCCATTGATTCGCTTTTTATCCAGTTTAAGAGTGAAACAAAAAAGTTTAAAAGCTGATACGCTTGACCCCTTTGTTTTGCTCAAAAGAGCTGGATATGATGCTTTTTATGCCGATACGTTAGAAAAACAAAATTCAATTAAGCCATATTTTATTGAAGATGAAGAACTTTGTACTTTTATTGATTCTTCACGGTATAAAAAATATTATATCATTCACTGTATTAAACAGGGGGCTCAAGAGATAAAACGTGAAAATTTTTTAGGTAGAGAAGAAAGAGATGATACCTATGGAACGTCAGTGATTTCGATTCAAATTTTAAAAACAGGTGGATTCATTAAAATCACGAACAGATATAATCACACGGTTCCTTCTTGTGATAACACGTTTAACTCAAATCCAGATAATATTATCCCTGGCCTTGCAAGAGCGTTGAAACATCATTTTGATGTGGAATTTAACGCTACTAGCATGAATGTACCAAACGGCTATGTTTATCAAAATGGATGCTTGTATCAGTATCACTATGAAAAAAACAATTGTTTCATTGGGCGTGATTTTTATTTAAAAGATGGTGTTGTTTACCCTATTGATAAAGATTCACAAATGATGGTTGATGCTTTTGTGTTTGATTTGAAAAAGAAAAAGATTTTAAACCCTTCAAATGAGGTTTCCTCTCTTTATGATGTGTTGTGTGAAGAAACAAAAGGCACCGTTTGGCAGGTGAAAAAACGGGTGAAGCATCGTGTGCTTTATGTGGATGGGCAAGAGGTTTTATCAACAAAAGACGGGTTTTTAAAAACACTTTTTTTAAGGAAAACAACCGAGGCGACATTTTTAGCCCACCATAAACATATTGAAGAAATACAAGCCTTTTCTCTTAAAAAATTAGGGGCTAAAAGCCTCTCTTATTGCCCAAAATTATCTTATGTGCATTTATGTGTGTGTGAAGAAATTGGAGCCAATTGTTTTGAAGGTGTTTCAGCCAATATCGAAGCCCCTCTTTTGAATGCTAAGGGAATTTATTTTATGGCTGGTGTTGGGATAGATATAAATAAAAAGAAGTTTATTTCTCAAGGTGTTATTCCGTTTCAATTGTATGATTTTTTGAATAAAAATATGCATACAGTTTCAAAACTTTCTGTGAATAAATTGTTTAATTCATTTGTGGTTCATGCAGATGAAAAACCGTTTTTGTACATCAAAGATGATCGGTTGGTAGGGCTTTGGTTGCCCGAAAATATCAAGGTGTTAGATCGGGTGGTGATGATGGATATCCCTTATTTGAGGGAATTTTCAGCTCCTGGGGTTCATTTGGTTGAGGATGGCAATTTTTTGCGTTGTCAGTATCTTGAAAAATTAGAGTTACCAAATGCCAAATATATTGGGTACAATTGTTTGAGCTATTGTCCTGAATTAAAAGAACTTAATTTGCCTATGGTCGAAAAATTACCCGTGGGTGTATCGTTGACAAACAATAGTAAATTAAAACAGGTATATGCTCCGAATTTGTATGGGGTTACATTTGATTTTTGTCAGTTGCCAGCATTAGAGCGATTTGACTGTGAACGAGGTGTGTATTTAAGGCAAAGCCCTTCTTTTGTCGGAAAAAGTCAGATTACTCGACAACGGTTTGTTTTTGTAAAAAGGGATGAACATGAGCGTTAAAAAATCAGTGTATGACATCATCAAACGCCAAAATGGCGAAGCCTTTGCTAGGGCGATTAGAGATTTTGATAGTGGGATTTTTGATATCCCTAATTTGCCACGCATTGTGCGATATGCTGGGCGTAATGCTGAGCCACTCCTTAAGTATTTGGAAAGTTTAAAACAAGTTGAAATTATGGAAAATCCGTTGAGTTTAATGGAAGATCCTTTTTCCTTACTCAAAAAAGCTGGATATGATGCTTTTTATGCCGATACCTTAGAAAAACAAAATTCCATTATGAATTATTATGCTGATATGGAGGCATTATGTACATTTAAAGACCCCCATCGATTTAAGGATTATTATATCGTCCATGCAATCAAAGAGGGGGCTGATAAGTTAAAACGCTCTGATTTTAGAGGCAAAGAACGTAGGGAAGATGAATACGGTACCTCAGTGATTAGTATTCAAATTTTAAAAGAGGGCGGTTTTATCTCTATTAAAAACCGTTATAATCATACGGTTCAAGCACCCGATAACACCTTTAAATCTAATCCTGATAATATTATTACGGGCTTATCGCAGGCATTGAAGGATTATTTTCAGGTGGATTTTACCTCGCAACCTGTGGATTTGGATAGGGATTTTATCGTCGTGGAGGGGATGATTTATCAATATCATACAGAATGTAACAATACCTATTTTGGGGATAGTTATTGTATTAAAGACAATAAAGTGAATTTTATTAATAAAGATTATCAGATGATTGTTGATAATTTTATCATTGATTTTAGGGAAAATAAGGTTTTTCAACCTTATGAAACAATGCCAGATGCTTTTCCAGAAGATGCCGTCTTTTTGTTGATAAAACAAGAAGTTAAAAATAAAGGAAAATTGACTTTAAAAAAGATGGACGGTTTAAATTGTATTTATTTAGAGGATAGATGCATTTTAAAAGCAAGAAATGGGGAGATGATTTTTCTTGATTTAAAGGTTGATGGATATCTTGAAAATTCTATTTTTTCCCATCATCGTGCGATTGAAGAAGTACACCTTGAAAATATAAAATCAGTTACCTATAACAGTTTTAAAAATTGTGATAATTTAAGGAAAATTAGGTTGCCCTCTTGCGATAGCGTTTGCTCATTTTCTATTTGTCATTTGCCCAAGCTTGAATATATAAATTTGGATAAGGTTACTTTTTTAGGTGAAAGAGTTTTGTGTGATATTGGTCTTGTCAAAGAGGTGTCATTTCCTCTGCTTACTTGTGCTGGAGAGGCATGCTTTGCTGGGATGAGGCAACTAAAAAAAATAAAGGCACCAAAGATTAGAACATTAGAATCGGCGGCACTTGGACAAAACCTTTGTTTAGAAGAGGTTGATTTGCCAAATTTAATACGGTTGACTTATTGTAATTTATATAAATGTCCATCGCTAAAAAAAATCAGCTTGCCTCAGTTAAAATATGTGGGATATCGCTGTTTATCAATAAATAGAAATTTGCAACAGGTTGATTTGCCAAAGGTTATATCTGTGTTAAATGAGGCTTTGTCAGAAAATGAAAATTTAATGATTGTTCATATGCCAAGCCTTAAAAATATTGGGTCAGAATGTTTTTCAAAAAACGAAAGTCTTAAAAATTTGGTTTTAAATAAGGTTGAAGAAATTGGTTCAAAAAGTTTTTGTTCTAATCAACATTTGAGATTTGTATCGCTTAAAAGTGTGCAAAGAATAGATGAAAATTGTTTTTTAGGTAACCCTAAATTGCAACGGGTTTATTCAGATTCGTTGAGGAGTTTAGAAAGTTATAATTTGCCCATCGGTTTGATTCAAAGAAAGGGTGAACATGAGCGTTAAAAAATCAGTGTATGATATCATCAAACGCCAAAATGGGGAAGCCTTTGCCAGGGCGATTAGAAATTTTGATAATGGGATTTTTGATATCCCTAATTTGCCACGCATTGTGCGTTATGCTGGGCGAGATGCTGAGCCATTACTCAATTATTTGGAGGCATTAAAATTATCAAAATGCAAAATACAACAGGATAGAACTTCTCAAAATCCCTTTGAACTCTTAAAAAAAGCTGGCTATGATGCTTTTTATGCCGATACGTTAGAAAAACAAAATTCCATTATGAATTATTATGCTGATATGGAATCGCTTTGTACTTTTCGTGATGAAAAAAGGTTTGAAAAATATCATATTATTCATTGTATTAAAGAGGGTGCTGATAAATTAAATCGGCGTGATTTTAGAGGCAAAGAACGTAGGGAAGATGAATACGGTACCTCAGTGATTAGTATTCAAATTTTAAAAGAGGGCGGTTTTATCTCCATTAAAAATCGTTATAATCACACTGTTCAAGCACCTGATAATACATTTTATTCTAATCCTGATAATATTATTGCTGGACTTTCGCAAGCGTTGATGGATTATTTTAATCTAACCTATTCAAGTGGATTGCCAACTCTTGGTAATGGATTTATGATTGTTGATGATTTGATTTATCAATATCATATAGAATGTAACAATATCTATTTTGGTCCCAATTATTATAT
>CALARE010000048.1 GCA_937888725.1 uncultured Alphaproteobacteria bacterium
CTCATTCAGTCGGCTCACTCATCCATATCTGCTATCTTTATCCGCTTTTATAAACGCATCCATCACATCGGGGTTACCGTAGCCCTTACGGGCTTGGGGGCATCGAGGTTACCGTAGTGCTGACGCACTTGGGGAGAGCGGGGAGGTTGCCGTCGCCTTGTGGGATTTGGGTGGGGTATAATAATTTTCTTTCTTTTTTTTTAAATTTATGTTATAATAGTGCTATTGGGGAATTTTTTTAATGGAGGGGACAATGGCTATTCCAAGAGGTGTTCGTAACAATAACCCTGGGTGTTTGCGGATGGCAGGTACCAATGGGAAAAGAGATAAAGGTAAATTTGCGATATTTGATACGTTAGAAGAAGGGTATTATGCACTCAATTCTTGCTTATACCGTATATACGATCATAGAACGTTGCGAGAAATATTTAAAGTCTATGCCCCAGCCAGTGAAAAAGGCAATAGACCAGGGCGGTATTCTAAAATGGTTTCTGAAACGTTGAAAAAGATGGGGTATCATGTGGGCGTGAATACACCGCTTGATTTATCTGACCCCAACATTCGTGCTGCAGTGGTGGTTGCTATCTCAAAAGTTGAATGTGGTAAAGTTTTGGGAGGTGTCGATTTTGCAATGGCACAAAGTCGGGCTTATAAACCAACTCTTGATTCTAGAAAGACACCAACAGCCACGATTAGACGGCGTACACAAAGAGCTGGTTTGGCAAAACGCTCTGGTCGAACGGCATCCCCTGTTCTTGCAAAAAATGGGGGTGATGGGGTTGAGATTCAATCAAAAAAGACAAACCTTGATCAAAAAATAATGGCGAGACGGAATGTGCCTATTCGGCAAACAAATCCCACAGCCTTTGCAAATAAAAAAGAGGAGGCGACACCGCAAAATGGTGTGCAAAGTATCAGCTATTGGGGGTTGATTGCCTCACCAAGATTAGGCGGAGCAACAAATGAAAATATCCAACAACTAACCCATCATTTGGTTGAAAACAGACAGCATGCCATGCAAGGTGTACCAAAACGGTTAAGTTGGTTTAAACGGGTTTTCCCTGCCTTTTTAGGGGGTGCATCTGTGGAAGATAAATTGCTAAATAAAGCCTACTATCCCGATGGGAAAAATCTTAATCCTAAAATGGTGCATGTTTTTCAAGGGGTTAGCGTTGGCGAATTGTTGGACGCAGGCTTTTCGCAAGATAAAATCAAGGATATGCAACAACGCATCGTGACTTATAGCCAACAAATGGGTTTAAAAGAGCGATTGGGACAACATGCACAAATTCAAATGACAATGGCAGATTTGGACATTACAAAGGAAGAATTGGCTCTTATTCAGGGGATACAAAATAGGGCGAGAAGTTAAAAGAGTTAAAATAAACATTCTACCTTTCAATCATAAAAGGAGCCTGAGGGTCAGTGAGTTAAGAGCTGGTGCTCTAATGTGACTCAACCGCCTGTATGTTTAAAAAGTGCCTAAAGACAGCATCTATGGCGATTAAGCCTCCTTCAGGTATACTTAATACTCATTCAGTCGGCTCACTCATCCATATCTGCTATCTTTATCCGCTTTTATAAACCCATCCAACAGGGCGGAGGTAACCGTAGCCCTTCGGGCTTGGGGGTATCGAGGTTACCGTAGCCCTTGACTTTTGATATGGGCTGTGCTACCTTTTAAAAAAAATAAGGAGGTTACAATGAGATTTTTGCCCATCATTTTGCTTGCAAGTGTTTTGCCCTGTTTGCCCCTTTTTGCTGGGGATGAAGAAAGGCCATTTCTCCCACTACCCGAGAGTAAAGCAGAATCTGACCGTGCCTTAAATGCTATTATCGAAAAATATAATCCCGATTTATCCTATAAATTCAAACAAGATGCTTTAAATTATTTGTTAGAAGATGCAACCTTATACAGAGATAAAGCTATTAAAAATGATGCTTTTTTATTTTTCACAGGTAAAGATTTATTTCAAATTTTAACTGATCAATACTCAGTATCCCGTATTGCAACTAATTGTTCTATCATACGAGATGAAGAAACGGAAACAATTATGAGATGCTCTTTGAGTGATTTTTATCTTTTTATAACATGTTATCAAGATGAAGGAAATAAAAATGCACTCCATGCTTATTTCTATAATTCAAAAAAAATAGAATATGATGATACAGAAAAAACAATTTATCGATATTTTATAAAACACAAACATAGCCAACCTTTACACTAAATAAAGTTGGCTATGCTGTTATACTTTATTGCTTTCTATATTTCTTTGCTATTTCAGGTAATAAATGAGCATTATTTAACAACCATTCTTTAGTAAACTCTTTTTTATCCCAATTTTCATAGCTCTTTTTATCATTTAAAAATGAAAAAACATCTATTTCTTTTGGGATAATACCTGCTGCTTGTTGCATTTTTATATAATTTGCACTATTGCGTTTTGGTTGTACACCTATACGACGAACTTCTTCTGCTGCCGCATAATAATCTTTGCGTTTCAGTGCCATTAATAAATTATGCCAGCCACTTTTATTGTTAGCTCCTTTATATAGTGGATTTCCAGGATTATAAGCAATATCTAAAAGAACTTCTTGTGCTTCAGGTTCGAGAAGTTCAAAATTAATTCCATATTGATCCAGTGCTTTTGTTAAATTACTAAACCCCTCTTTTTTATAAAAATCATTTGTTAATTCAATAGATTTTTCTTCTGAAAGTACATATTTCTTTCTAAAATTTTGAAGTTCTTCTATAGATGCATTCACTAAATACGGATTTTTTGTTAAATAATCCTCTTTACCTTCCCTTTTTGCTCTTTCTTGCAATGTTTTTTTAAGTGCCTCAAAATCTGCCACATACATTTGATAAACATCTCTATCTGGATATTGTTTTTGCATTTTCTCTAATATCCCAGAACGTAAAACACGCTCTTTATTCAAAAGATGATAACCTATTCCAACGGTTGGTAAATATTTTGAATCTGGATATGCAGATAATTCATTTCCTTCAAAATCAGCTAAATATGGAAAAGATCTATTTAATGCATCTTGATATATTGGATGATCAAAATTTTTTCTGTTTTCACCCCATTTATCATAAAAGGATACACTGTTTAAAACTTGGTTTAAAAAGCGATCTACTTCTTGATTTTTCAGTTGTTCTTTTTGTGTTTTATTGATTATACCATCAAAAATATTTTGATTAAAACGCTTCATATAATTGTTTTGCATGCCATGCCCATTTGACACAACTGAGTTGTTTAAATAGGTGTTATCCAAATAGCTATTTGTGTCATTTGACGCAAAAGCATTATTGTTCAAGTAGTTATTACCACTCAAACCGAATGTGTTATTGTTCAGAT
>CALARE010000049.1 GCA_937888725.1 uncultured Alphaproteobacteria bacterium
TACTTCGCACATATCCCATTTTAATTGTTTCCTGAGCAATATTTCTCAAAAACTTCCAATACTGATAATAAGCCAGTTTCAGCTTCACCATATAACCATTCTTATCTTCGATTACAAAACCTTCGATATACTGTCCTTCGTACTGATAATCTTCTTTTGTTTCCATCTCGTGCCAGTCACAAAATTCCTGCCAAGTTTCAATCACAAATGCCTTTTTCTTTGTCTGTAAACCAAATCTTTCTGCAATTGTAACCATTTCTTCATAAGAATACTTTTCAAACTTCATATCATTTTTTACAATATCCTGTGGATAACTTTTTACATCTCTTTGATTTTTAATCGCTTTTTTCATTTTTTTTGCCCTAAGCTGGATTAAAATTTATATAATATTTATTGCTTGTTGGTCTATCGTCCGTATTTTCAACAAATCTAGATTCTTTGACTAAATACCCACATTCAATAAGTCGCTTGACTGAATAAATAGCTGTTCTTCGTGAGCAATTTGTATCTTCTGCAATTCTTCTATAAGATGGGAAACAATACCCTTTTTTGTCCGTTCTCTGATTAAGACTTGCTAAAACTCCCCAGTCTGATTTTGTAAGTCTTTTGTCTGTAAATGCTCTAATTGGAATACATACGATAGCTGACATTTCAAACCCCTTTATATGTTATATGATATATAACGCATAACACAAATAAAAAAAACTTGTCAACAACTTTTTTTTATGTTATATAACATAGAACGAAAAAGATGTTGTTTTTTGTTTATATGTATAAATACATAATTAAAGGATATGACCCTTTAAATGAAAGGTCGTACCATGGATATTAAAAATTATTTTAACCTTATAAAAACAAAAAATAATCTTACTTCTAATAGACAACTTGCCAAATGCTTAGGTATAAGTGCAACGTCTATTTTCCATTTTGAACGCAAAAATTCAATTCCTTGTGATGATGTTATTTTGAAAATCGCCGATTTAGCTGGTATTGATAAAAGAAATGCTATCCTTGACGCAAATATATGGCGTAACGCTGGAAATGAGGAAGTTATAAAGATTTATGAATCTTTAAAAATCTGAAAAAATAAAAAATATTTTATAATAAAATCAAAGTTTAATCAATTGTTAAGTGTCAACTAATATGTGTCATATTCTTTATATTATGTTTAATTAAAACAGATTCCAAAAGAGGGGGAAAGAATATGTTATTCAATAAGTTATTTAATAAAGACAATTATTTTAATAAAAAGAATGGAAAAATTATACGACATATAGTCTTTTTTAATTTTAAGTTATCTTTCGTTCTTAAAGTAAAATTATTTTATAAAAATATGAAATTACATCTAATTATTATCGAAATAATTTGTACCTATACGTTAAAGCGAGAAAAATCTCGTTTAAAATGGGTATAAAACTGGTTTAAAATCAACCCTATCTATTGAAAATAAAGGATTATATCAAAATAATGCTAAAATTTTAATCACACTCAAATTCAAAGCCATCATAAACAGGTCGGATATGGGATGGCAAAGAATTACATAGCGTTTCATAATCCATTTTTTGCCCCATGTGGGTTAAATATGCCTTCTGAGGGGCAATTTTGGCAATCCATTTTAATGCCTCATCTAAATAAATATGCTTAAGCGAAGCGGTTTGCTTTGTACTCGGTTGAGAGCTAACAACACCTAAAACCCATGTTTTTATCCCTTTTAACAGCTCAAAACCAATATCATCCATAGATTTAACATCTGTTGAATAGGCAAAATCACCAATACGGTATCCGATAGATATTAAATTGCCGTGATATTGCTGTATCGGGATTACAAGCGTGTTTTTAAATAAAAATGGTTTATGTGGCTCAATGATATGAAGTGTAAAAGGAGCCTTATCATTATCAAATAAATACGCAAGTTGTGCTTTAAAATAAGAGGCTGTTTCTTTTGTCAAATAAACAGGAATATTTTTATTTTGGTCTAATAAATACGCACTTATATCATTTGCACCACCTGTATGATCATAATGAATATGGGTATAAAAAATGGCGTCAATCGCTGGATTTCCAGCATTTAATAGCTGTGTTCTAATTTCAGGGTCTGTATCAATCAAAATATTCAAGTTATCATCTGTTGTGACCAAAACGGAACTGCGTGTGCGGATATTCTTGGGATTTGAGGCATCACAAGCACCAAATCCGCGTGAAAGTGATGGAACACCATTTGAAGGACCACAACCTAAAATTTTTACTTTCATTGCCCCTCCTCTTTTATAAATAAATCAAAAAAATTTTTAGTTGTTTGAGCTTCAACCATGTTAATATCTTGATTTTTAATTGTTGCTAGCATTTTTAATGTGTGTGCAACATAGCTTGGCTCATTTTGCCTCCCTCGCAATGGATGCGGTGCTAAATAAGGCGAATCTGTTTCAACCATTAATCTATTCAATGGAATTTTGTCAATTATGTCACGAAGCTCTACCGCATTTTTAAACGTTATAATGCCAGATACTGAAATATAAAAACCAAGCTCTAAAGCAACATCTGCAAGCTGTTGTGAACCACAAAAGCAATGCATAACCCCCCTCTTTTTTAACAGACCTTTTTTACAGGTATCTGTTAAAATTTTTATTAAATCATCATCAGCATCCCTCGCATGGATAATAATGGGTTTTTCTAATTGATGAGCTAATTCGATTTGCTTATATAGTGCTATTTGTTGTTGTTTTTTTGTATCTTTATTATAAAAATAATCAAGACCAATCTCACCCACAGCAACAATTTCAGGGTACTTTTGATAAACAGCTAATGATTTTTGATAATCAAATGTCAAAGCTTGCTCAGGATGAATTCCAAATGCCCCATAGACATTTTCTTGTTTCATCATAAAAGCTAAATCATCCACATCATGATATGAACAAGCAACCGTCAATAGGTGGGTAACCCCCTGCTCTTTTGCCCTTAATAAACAACCAGTAATATCTTGTTTAAACTCATCAATTCCTAAATGACAATGACTATCAATCATTTAAAACCTCTGCTATTGACAAAAATGTGTTGATAATCGCTTGTTTTCTATCCAAATAAATATTTGAAACATTTGAAAAAAGTGTTGTCGTTGTTTCATAAAGATTTAACAAATTTTCACTCAAAATAGGATTTGTTTGGTATTTTTCTTTAACTGTTTGATTGAACCAATTTGTTAAAAAAATCTGAAATAGATTAAAAAGCTCCTCATTCTTATGTATATTTTCGGCCAAATCATTTAATGCTTGCATATCCAAACGATTTAAAGGCAATAGGCAGGCATTCATTCTTTGATACATCTTTAAACCATCATTTTCATGAATTTTGAGAGCTAAACCAACAGATCCATCAGATAATTCTGCCAATAAATCTATATGTGGTGAATCTGGAATTTGTTTCTTTAAAACATCTAACATTTCATCAAAACCGAGGCGTGGTATTTGAATTTTGCGACATCTTGAGGCTATTGTTGGCAACAATTTACCCGTATTTTGTGACAATAATAGAATTATACTTCTTGGAAAAGGCTCTTCAAGCATTTTTAAAAGAGCGTTTGCCGCATTTATATTCATATCTTCAGCTAAAGAGATAATTAAAATACGGTATTCATTCGAGCTTGATTTTAAAGATAAAAATTTAACACCTTCCCGAATATCATCAATGGTGATTTCTTTTTTCCGAGCTAAAGTTTTGGCGTTTTCTTCAACTTCTTTCCCTGCTAAAATCATTTTTTGAATTTCTTTTTTAGCATCATCCGTCAAAGCACATTCAATCCACTTTACGTTTGGATTAAAATCAATTTTAGCATCCCAATCACCTGTTGTTAAAAAAGCACTTAATCGCTTTGCAAAAGTCTTTTTTCCAACACCATATGGACCTGTAACAAGCCATGAACCTGTGATTTTACCATTTTTAAGCGAATTTTTTATCTGTTCATATGGGCTAAGCATTGAATCGTTCTTTCAATTTTTTAACAATTTCTTGATGGATTTGTTCAATTTCTTGATCTGCATTCACAACAATAAACCGTTCTGGTTCATTTTTTGCTAATGTTAAAAAAGCATTTCGAATATTTTGATGAAATGAAATATCCATCTGTTCAAAACGTTGTTCATCATTGCCTTGGCGTGTCATACTGCGTTTTAAACCAATCATTGGTTCAATATCAAGAATAATTGTTAAATCTGGTTTAAAATCATCAGCAATAAAATGATACAAATAACCCGCATCTTGATAGATTTTATCATCATATCCATATCCAAAACATTGGTAGGCTACGGTACTATCTTGAAATCTATCAGATAAGACTACTTTACCATCCTTCAAAGCTGGCCATATTTTTTTCACCAAATGATCCCGTCGAGCTGCCGTAAAAAGGAGCATTTCCGTTTTTTTATCCCAACGAGAAACACCCCCTTTTAAAAGAAGCGTCCTAATTTCTTCAGCCCCAATAGAACCACCAGGTTCTCTTGTGAGAACAACCTCTTTTCCTCTTTGTTCAAAATAAGTTTTTAAAAGCTGGATTTGTGTTGATTTACCAGAGCCTTCGCCACCTTCGAATGTAATAAATAATCCCTTATTCATGCCCTAAAACCATGATTTGATTGTTTGTTTCAACCGTTTAAAATAACCTGCTTTTCCAACATCTTTGTTTGCTATGAGATTTATTGTTTTTAATTCATCTGCCTCACCAATTTTGAGCGTTGCTATCACATCACCCTTTTTTATCGGTGCAACAACAGGGGAATTATATGAAATGATGATTTTCGGTTTTTTCTTCCCTCTTGCATGTGTCATTTTATATTCTGTTTCTGTTATTGCCTCAACGCTATCTTCTTCACCAAGCCAAACAGGGATGCTTTCAACAACTCTATTTTTTGCCACAAGGGTTGTTGTGATAAAACCAGCGGTTCCATAGCCTGCCAAACGTCTTGATTCTTCATCTCTATCCTTCATACTTTCAAGACCATTGACAACCAAAATGATACGTCGACCATCTGAAGATTTAACCGATCCCGTCAATCCATACCCTGATTCTTTTGTGTGGCCTGTTTTTAAACCATCAGCACCCGTGATTTTATAAAGCAACGGATTTCTATTGCCTTGTTTAATACCATTATGTTTAAATTCTTTTTCTGAGAAAATAGAATAATATTCTGGGAATTGGTTGATAAGAATTTGAGCCAGTTTTGCCAAATCTTTTGCACTCATTTTATGCTCAGGATCGGGCAACCCAGTCGCATTTTTAAAAGTTGAATGTGTCAAACCAAGTTCTTTAGCCCGTTCATTCATCAAATCGGCAAAGGCAGATTCTGAACCAGCCAAATTCTCAGCAATTGTGATGCAAGCATCATTCCCCGATTGAATGATAACACCTCTTAATAAATCAGCAACTTTTACCTTTTCAGCAGGTTTTAAAAACATGGTTGAACCACCACTCATTATGCCACCTTTTCGCCATGCATTCTCAGATACAATAAATTCTGTATCCATTGTTAAGCGACCATCTTTAAGTGCTTCAAAAACAATATAAACGGTCATTAACTTGCTCATAGAAGCAGGTGCCATAGGTGTATCAGCCTCTTTTTCGAACATAACATAGCCTGTGTCAGCATCCATTAATAAAGCATGTGTTGCTTTTGTTTCAAAACCATAAGCATTTAAAGAAAAAATAAGCGTACCAGCTAGTGAGTATAGGAATGTTTTTTTCATCTTAAGATAGTCCTTTTATCATTATGAATTTACTTTGAAATGAGCCTTGCCTCAGGATAACCTGAGCGTTTAATTTTGTCAAGCCCCATCATCGCCTCTTGTTTAGAATTAAAAGAGGATATTTGAACACAATTAAGCGTCACACCGTTTATATTTTTTTGTACAATTTGTGGATTAAAGGGAGCTAATTCTTGTTGAATTTTTTGAGCCGAAGCCAAATTTTTAAAAGCTCCAATTTGAATTACAGGCCCGTTAATTGGCGGTAAATTTGTTACTTTTACATGCTCTTTATAGCTATAAATAATGTCATCATCTTTTGCAACAGGCATCTCTTGTTTTTTATTTCTATTTCTATTTTTATTTTCTTTTTCTTTTGCTGTTACAAGAGGAATATCATTTTTATAATAACTTTCTAAAGCACCAGCACTTTTTAACACATCATCACTTTCTTTTTTTAAAAGTTCTTGTTTCAAAGCTTTGCTTTCTGTGGGTAAAATTTCAACCAATACTTTTGTGGTCTTATCTTTATTAAATACAAGGGCTTGAGCTGTTTTTTCAGACACATCAATAATACGATCTTTAACCATAGGCCCACGATCATTCACTCGGACAGTGGCGGTTTTATTATTCTCTAAATTCGTGATTTTAACAATACTTGGCAACGGAAGGGTTCGATGCATTGCCGTAAGGGCATCTGCACTATTTGTTTCACCATTTTGTGTAACCGCTGATTTGTCATCAGTTTGATACCAGTATGCCTCCCCCTCCTCAATATAAGTGTAATCCTCTTGCGGTGTAAAAACATCATCTTGAATAGTATATGGTTCACCAACCATGTAAATGATATTTTCACTGCGTTCACGATAATCCCCTGATGAACGAAACAGGAGTCCATTATCCGTACAAGCGGATAAAAAAAGCGGTAAAATGAAAAGGATTGATTTTTTCGTTGTCATGTTATCTCACTTTCTTTAATTTTTGAATCAGTTGTGTTGTTGGATAGCCATCTTGAGGTAATTTTTTCTCTTTTTGATATGATTTTATACTTTGTTTTGTTTGAAAACCTAAAACACCATCTACCTTCCCTTTATAATACCCCAGCTGAATGAGTTTTTCTTGAATCAATTTAATATCATCTCGTGAAATTTTTGATTTGATAGGTTTTGCTTTGATTTTAAATGTGTTATCTCTTAACATATCAGAAAGCAATCCAACCGAAAGAGCATATAACGAGGAATTATTCCAACGCATAATTTTGTCATAATTAGGATATGTCAAAAATTTGGGGCCATTGATCCCCATCGGCATTATTAGGCGAGCCTCAACCTCATACTCAGATAGTGGTATTTTTTGCCGAGGTTTTACCCCTAGTTTTATCCATTCTTTAACAGGTCTTTTGGAGAGTTGATTAAGCTTATTCCAGTTTACATTTTGATAAATAAGAACTTCCCTACCCCATGGATGCGTATCATCCCAACCCATTTGACTTAAATAATTAGCCGCTGATGAAAAAGCATCTGGTAAAGAGTTAATGATATCTTTATTCCCATCTCCATCCGCATCAACACCATAAGCTGCATATGTTGTTGGCATAAATTGAAAATTGCCAAACGCTCCTGCCCAAGAACCATAAAACACGGTTTTCTCACCTGTTTGCATGATTTTTAAAAGAGTGATAAGTTCGTTTGTGAAAAATTTTCTGCGTCGTTTATCAAAAGAAAGTGTTGCCAAAGCATCTAATGTTTTAATTTTACCTTTAAAAAGACCATAATTCGTTTCAAGTCCCCAAAAAGCGACTAAATAATGTTTATCCACACCATATTTTAAAGAAATGTCATTTAGAAATGCTTGATTTTGCTCTAAAATTTCACGTCCTTTTTTTATTCTCGATTCGGAAAGCGTGCGATTCGTATAATCCCAAAAAGTCAGTAAAAATTCTGATTGTTTTTGATCAGATTCTAACACATTTTCAAGCAATGTTAAATCAGGTAAAACCTTGTTTAAAATAGATTTTTCGACCCCTTTTGCAAGAGCTTCTTTTTTAAATTCCTTTTTCCAATTTTCAAATTTTTCTATTTGTGTCGGATTGGATAATTCTTTGGCATTTAAAGTAGGTGTTCCACAAAACAAACCAACAGATAGATATGTTGTTGAAAATAAAGTTAAAAATATCTTTTTAAATGTCATTATCTGCCCTCTTTTTTGTATTTTTTTATAATATAATACACTTTTTTAAAAAAATCACTTGATTTTTTATTTTTTTTGTGTATAGTAAGAATATCAAACACGGCATGACTGAAAAATGTCAGCCAGTTTTCATAAAAAGACCTCCTTTTATGAAAACACATATTGGATGGGTGGTCGAGTGGTTTAAGGCTCCGGTCTTGAAAACCGGCGTGGGGGTAACTCCACCGTGAGTTCGAATCTCACCCCATCCGCCATTATCCCCTTAACCTTTTGGTTATAGGGGATTTTTTATTGCTTGTTTTCTGGCATTTTTTGTTTCCCGTCACAGTTACCCGTCACTTTGCCCGATTAAGACACGTCACCCCTACTCTATCTTTAAGACTTTTATACCATTTCACCCGAACGGATTTGTCGGACATTGATGATTTTTACCCGATTGGATTTCTCGAACACCTTCGAACTTTAAGATATTTAACGAATTTTCCAAATTGTTGTTTAGATGTCTTAAATGAATGTGACTCCATAATTAAATCTTATTTGTTTAATAAGTTATATCCTGCTATTAATGTTTCCCAAAAGTTTTTTGCATATGTTTTTGAAAATGAATATATATTATCTATTTCTAAGGAAGTCTTTGCATTAAGTTTATATTTTAATTCTGTAAGTTTTAACCCAATATCAATTAACATTTCTTCTAATTTATTTAAATCATCAAAGTTCAACAGTTTCTTTTGAAATGAACATTTATCTGAATGGGCAATTAACATTCTAATTTCTTTTACTTTTATAAATTCTTTTAAATTTCTAATTCTGTCAATATAAGATCCAAAATCCTTAATATATTTCTGAAATTCTTTTTTGTTCTCCAGTTCAATTAAACATTTCACCAATTCATCATCAATTTCATCTGATATTGTTAAAGTAAAAATATTTTTATCTTCAATTAGTTTGTTCTTTAATTGATCTAAATTAATTCTATTTTCCCTTTTCGGTTCCATTAAATTTCTTGCCATTACAAAAAATTCTTTTAGAAAAATTTTATGTATAAAAAAATAATATTCTAATATAAAATACTGTTTAGAATTTAAAGGGTATAACGCAAGCTCCAATGCTAAAAAAGTATATAAGAGATTAACTGTTACAATACTAAGATCTTTTTTCATAATTTTAAAATTGTTTCCTTATTTTTTAACACGAACTCTATTAGCAAGCTGCCATCTTTGTATTGACACTTATAACCAAAATCAGAGCAATCTAAAATATAAAAGTCAAAATGTCTATCTGTAACAGATAATTCCTCATTAAGCTTTTCAAATACTTTTTGAACGTATGCCAACGAAAAAGGATACCTCAGTTTTACAAATAATCCTACTCGGTCAAAGGAATAGCTTTTTAGCTTTTCTTTTATCTTTTTCAATACTATCTTTTTAGTATTCTCAATAGACTTATCTAAACTAATCATCCCATCAAAAGGACCCAAAGCCTTTCTTTCAGCACCACAATCCCAAAGGTCTAATTTCCTTTTTTACAATAATCATTCAAAAAAGCTCGAGATTTCGAATATGACAAATCAACAATCTTTTTCCAAACATCTTCACATTCAGCTTCTCTTTTCAAAATACTATAACAAACTTCTATACCTATATTATCCTGAATATTTTGAAAATCTGGCTTATCTTTATATTCATACCTTTCACTATTCTCAACATAAAAATGCAAACAATCCTTTGCATATAATTCTATTTCATTTGGTTTATTCTTCATTTGGAAATTTTTTTGTTAAATTATGCAAATGAGCATTTGTCATTGGTCTTTTACCTGGATATAAATATCCGAATACAGGTTTACCATTCTCATATGTTATTTCATATTCTAAATTTCCATTTGGATAATATCCTCTAACAATCCCAACAACTTTACCATTATCATAATTTATTTCTTTAGTTAAATTTCCATTCTCATAAAATTCTCTTCTTAATCCATGCCGTTTACCATTTTTAAAATATTGCTCAAAAGATATTTTTCGAAAACCATGGTACCACTTTTCAATTCCCTCTTTTTTTCCATTCTTATATGTTGTTTCTTGCCATAATCTACCATTTTCATCATATAATTTCAAAACACCATCTATTTGACCATTTTTATAAGGTGTTTCTGAATATATTTTACCATCTTTTTCATACCATATTGCAACACCATCTCTTTGATTATTTATATAAGATATTTTTTGATATAGTTCCCCACTTTCATAATACCACTTTTCGCTCCCATTTATAAGACCTTTTTCATATGGTGTTTCTATCTCCAATTGACCAGTTTCATAATAACGCTTAGTGGTTCCAATTGGTATTCCATTCTTAAAATATTCTTCTGATTTTAAATTACCATTTTCATGATATTCTTTGTACTCACCATCTTTTAGTTTCCCAGTCTTTTCATAATGTTTTAATGTATTTTCAACAGGATAATTATTTTTTAATACCATTTCTTTTTCTAAAGAGCCATCTTCGTAATATGTTTTTGTCAAACCCTCTGCTTTTCCATTAATATATATAATCTCATTTTGTAATTTACCATTATTATAATACAGTTTCATAATTCCATCAGGTTTACCATTTTTTAATTCCATTTCCGATTGAATGTTTCCATTATAATAAAACTCTTTTGCTATTCCTGTAATTAAGTTTCCGTCTAAATCACATAACAAATCACCACATTTTTTTACTTCGTCTTCTTTATATTCTTTTGCAAAGAGAGATGTTGAAATTAGTAACACTGATACAAAAACAGATAAAACTTTTTTCATAAAAAACTCCTTTTATATAATATAGATACAAGTGTATTCATTTTCTCAAAAGAAGTCAAGTTATTAAATCCCATTCTCTTTAACAATCTTGTTTGCAATTTCTGCCCAACACCATAACGTTCTGTCATACCTTGAATGTCTCGTTATTTTAATTCATCTTCAAAGGCAATGTCTTCTGGCCTTACTTCATCTAAGTTATTGGATGTTAATTTTTTTAACACAAAATTATCATATATGTATTTATCATCTTTTGGTTTCATTTTATAATTCTTCTAAAAGTTCTTTAACAATCGTTTTGTAATTAAACCGTGTCCTTCTTCATAAAG
>CALARE010000050.1 GCA_937888725.1 uncultured Alphaproteobacteria bacterium
TCTTTATATCCTCTCTTACAACGCTTTTATAAACCCATCCAATATATCGAGGTTAAAGTAGCCCTTACGGGCTTAAGGGCATTGAGAGATTTTAAGGTAATAATACTGCGGTAACAGCGATATAATGAATGGGTTTATAACTGTTTTTATTATAGCGGTTCACATTTTAATACGTTTAATTTTCACATTTATCCATATTAAAGTGAAGTGAGATGACATCGGATTTATTATGCCAACTAAGCATATCTATTACAAAATTCCATATCAAGAGGAAACCCGACAATAATTAAAGGACACCTCAATAACAAAATACGATTTATCCCTTAAATACTAGCGAGTCGGGTGCATTTCTGTCTCCAAAAAATTTTCAACAACAAAATCGATATCTTTATCACCTCGGCCAGACAAATTAACCAATATTGTTTTATCTTTTTCTAATGTTTTTGCTAATTTGAATGCATATGCGAGAGCATGTGCACTTTCAAGTGCTGGAATAATCCCCTCTGTTTTTGGTAATATAAAAAAAGCATCTAAACACTCTTTATCATCAATCAACACATAATTTACACGACCAATTGAATGTAAATAGGCATGCTCAGGACCAACACTTGGATAATCTAAACCACTTGCAATTGAATAAACTGGTGCAGGATTTTCATTCTCATCTTGCAAAACCAAGGATTTAAATCCTTGCAGAACAGCTGTTTTACCAAAATTTATAGACGCCGCGTGTTCGCCAAGTTTAGTCCCTCGACCCAATGGTTCAACACCGTATAATTGAATATTTTTATCCTCAATAAAACCACTAAAAATACCCATCGCATTTGAACCACCGCCAACGCAAGCAATAACCGCATCTGGCAACACACCAATATCTTGTAACATTTGCTCACGAGCCTCTTTTCCTATGATAGATTGAAAATCTCTCACCATCATGGGAAATGGGTGTGGCCCTAACACAGAACCAATACAATAAAGTGCATTTTTTGTATCTTTTAAATATGCTTCAAATGCACTATCTACTGCTTCTTTTAATGACTTTTGCCCATGGGTCACAGGTACAATTTTTGCTCCTAGCAATTTCATTCTTAAAACATTGGGACGTTCTTTTTGAATATCTAGTTCCCCCATATGCACTTCACATTCCAAACCTAAATATGCAGCCGCAGTTGCCATGGCAACACCGTGTTGCCCTGCCCCAGTTTCAGCGATTAACTTTTTCTTTCCCATATATTTAGCCAATAAAGCTTCAGCTATGGCATGGTTTAATTTGTGAGCCCCTGTATGATTTAAATCTTCTCTTTTCAAATATATTTTTGCACCACCAATTTGTTGTGTTAAATTTTCGGCAAATGTAATAGGTGTTGGTCGCCCTTGATATGTTTTTCTAATATACTGTATTTTTGAAATAAAATCTGGATTGTCTTTTAATTCTAAATATGCTTGTTCAATTTTATTCATTTCAGCTTGCAATTCTTCGGATACAAATGAACCACCAAAACATCCGAAAAAACCATCAAATTTTTTCATTATTTTTCCTTTATTATAAAATGTTATCTTGAATTTAAGAAACCCTTTTTCGGGAGGTGACCCCATCAAATACAAATAGGTGCGTTAGCACCACCAATAAAATGTGGCATTTTTAAAAAAATAAGAACAATTAAATTTTGACCTATATTTCATAAGTCGTATTGTTAACACAAGATACCATCAATGTCAAATGAAAAAATTTTAGCTATTGCCTAAGCCATGGGAAAAAGAGATATCTTAATAAATTATTTTTCACACGAATATGGATGGTATCAACCTCATAATCAGGACCATATTTCCACAGTAAATATATTGCTCGATGTTGCCCATCTTTTATCAAATTTGATCTATACTTACAGATTATAACACTCTTAGGGTCGAAGCCGTTTTTCTCAATATTTGAAATAAGTTGTTCAAAAGATTGATTTTTTCCCCCCCCCCCCGCGATTTTGGAGGTACCTATATAAATCATTTTCGGTAAGGTCATACACTTTCTTATCAATTTGCCTTTTTAACAATCCAACCTTTACTTTCCCAAATTTCATATTTAATAAATATTTTCCTTTTAAACATCTATTAAAGAAAACTTTATCAATATAAATATTTTTATTTTCTAACAAAACATCTGTGCTTTGTGGATTAAAAAAAGATTTTAAATTTGATAAAAACATACTTGACTCCTATTTTTAATACATACAATTGTATGCACTCTTAAAATAAAAGTCAATTTAAAATTATATTAAAATACATCACAAAAAAAGGACGGTCCTCTTTTAAGATTAGCCGTCCTTTTTTATGATTTTAATTTTTCTCACAAGTCACATGTATATATGCTATGAGAAAACTGTATTCCATACCCCCTTTATTCAGGCAAGAATGGGAATAATGGATTTGGAACCGTGATTTTCCCTCCACCCAAACCTTTTGGCTCAAATCGAGCTTCAACCTTTTCATTTTTCACATCTAATGACGCAAGAATTGATTTGCTTGAATTTGGCATCAACGGATAAAGAGCTGTCGCAATTAAACGAAGGGCATCTAATGTCGTGTAAACCACTTGTTTAAAACGTTCCATTTTTTCAGGATTTTTTGCCAAAACCCATGGTTCATTTGCTGCAAAATAAGCATTCACTTGATTACATGCGGTCATAATTTTACTAGCTAACTCAACAGCTGTTTCAAGCGAGCTATCTTTCACATAAACAGATTTAAAATCAGATGAAATATCTGTTAATAATTTTTCATCCTCAGTTGTTAACGATATACCCGCAGGGATAACGCCTTCTAAATTCTTGTCAACCATCTTTAAAACACGCATTTGTAAATTTCCAAGATTGTTGGCTAATAATTTGTACCCTTGTCTTAATAGGGCAATACTGATTGGCGAATCATTGCTTAAACTCATATTATTAATTAAATAGAATCGTAAAGGCTCAACCCCCATAATGTCAATCACTTCATTTGGATCAACAACGTTTCCAAGTGATTTTGACATTTTAACACCGCCTTCACCAATCCAGTATCCATGAACAATACAACGACTGACAGGTTCGATACCAATTGCTTTTAACATAATTGGCCAATAAATACAGTGTGGTTTTAAAATATCCTTTGCAAGCAAGTGATATGAACTTTTCCAATAATCATTAAATTCTGCATTTTCACCAAATTTCAATGTTGAAATATAGTTAATCAATGCATCAAACCAAATGTATGTAACAAAGTCTTTATCAAATGGTAATTCAATCCCCAACCATACTCTATCTTTTGGACGAGAAATACACAAATCATCCAAAGGTTCTTCAAGCATACCCAAAACTTCTTTTGCATAATTTGTTGGCGTAATCCAATCAGGATTTAAAGCAATATATTCTTTCAACCATTGACGATATGGTTCCAAACGGAAAAAATAATTTTCTTCAGAAATAACTTTTGGTGCTTTCAAATGATCAGGACATAACCCAGCTTCAGTTAAATCGCATTTCTTTTTAAATTGTTCACACCCTTCACAATACAATCCTTCATATGATTTTTTAATAATCAAGCCTCTATCAAACAAATCTTGCAAAACAGTACGAACAACTTTTTTATGTTCTTCAGAAGTTGTTCTGACAAAATAATCATAATCAATACCCATTCTGTCAAACAAATCTCTAAACAACTGACTTTGACGTGTTAAAAACTCATCAGCGGTTAAACCAGAAGCCTCGCAAGAATGTTGATTCTTTTGACCATGCTCATCTGTACCAGTTGAAAAGAAAACATCATTTCCTTTCATCTGTTCAAATTTTTTAAACACGTCTGCTAAAATTGTTGTATATGCATGCCCAATGTGCGGAGCACCATTTGTGTAATAAATTGGAGTTGTAATGTATTTTTTCATTTTGAAATTCCTTTCACTAAATTGGGAGTATCATATCAAAATCTTAGTCAAATTACAAGATTAATTTAATTAAAAACCATAAAAGCAGATAAAAAAATAATCCCTCAAGTGAAGGATTATTTTATGATAAAGTTATTGGTTTTCTAACAAATTAAGACCATTAAAAATAGCTTTTATTTTAGATTTAGTTGTTGATCTGTCAATCGCTCGTGCAATAACTGTTTTTTCACCATTTGACACTTCAAGTGTTGTAATAGCTTCAGCAGCTTCTTTATCCTTAGAACCATGCATTTGTTCTTCATATTTTGAAATTGAAACCGCAACACCTAAAGATAAAAATGCATTAATACAAGCGTGTACAGGTCCTTCACCATGCCCAATTGCTTCATATAATTGCCCTTGTTTTTGGTATGCAAGGGCAAAACGTTTATCTCTAATCCGATCAAACGATACATATTGATATGGTCCATTAATTTCACAAAGATGTGTACGATATAAATAATCTAAATCAGCCTCTCTTAACTCACCTTTTGTTTCAGCCATTTTTTTTGCAATTGGTATTAAATTTTCGACCTCATGCAACGTAATCGGATAACCCATTTTTTGATATGTTGATGCTAACCCTGATTTTCCAGATTGTGTGGTAAAGCCATTATATTCCCCATCAAATCGGCCAATTAATTCTGGTGCAAAAGCGATATATTGCCCCTTACCTAATTTTTTTGTTTTATTTGAGCCATCTTGATGTATTCCACTTCTATGTACAAAAATATCAGAACCAATAATGGGGGCTTTTTCATAAATTTGAATGCCTGACATTTCACTTACGAGCAAAGACGTTTCTTGAATTTTACTCATATTTAATGAGATGGGAACATTTTTATTATAAAGAGCAACTGCTACTTCTTGCATATTTGTGTTGCCAGCACGCTCACCAAGTCCATTAATTGTTGTTTCTAATTGCGTTGCTCCTGCAAAAAAACTCATCGCAGTAGCTGCTGTTGCCATACCTAAATCATTATGACAATGCACAGAAATAACCGCTTTATGCCCAATCCGATTATGCACTGCACTTACCATATCTGTAAAATCGCTTGGTAAATATCTTTCCACTGTATTGGGAAGATTAATAACATCAGCACCAGCATCAACAACTTTTTCAATTGCATCTACAACATCTGGCAAATTTTCAATACAATCACCAAAATGCTCTACTGAAAATTCAACTTCAACATTTGGTAGCAATTCTTTTGCTTTCTTAACAGCCTTAATCGCCATATTTGTTACCGTTTCAATATCTTTTTCAAGCACATATTTAAGCCCCATCGGATTCATTGCAATAAACGTATGAACACGCGGTTTTTTAGCATATTTTACAGCATCAATTGCTGTTTGAACATCTTTTACATTTGCCCTTGCTAATACACTTACAACAACATTATCTGGTGCTCGTTTTGCAAGTTCTTGACAAGCAATAAAATCCATCTCATTTGAAAACGGATAACCAATTTCTATCCCTTGCACACCAAGTTCAACCAATTTATCAAAGATGATAATTTTTTCTTCCATACTCCATGGTTTTTTTAGTGCCTGATTTCCATCTCTTAATGTCACATCATAAAAAAATGGCTGTCTTTGTGTGCTTTTTTTGTTCATCATTTAAAAATCCTTTTACTCAATTTAATATAAAAAAAACACCCTCCTAAAAGGGTGTTTAACTAACATTTTTTAAAACAAACACTAACCCTTTAGGAGATGACGCTCATATCCCAACAACAAGTTTGCTAAAAGGTTTAGTGTTAAATTTTTCATAGAGGTCTGTTTATCATATTTATAATATCGTGTCAAGAAAAAACTTAAATCATCTTGTTTTTTGATAAAAAGTTGAAATTAATTGTTTCATACAAGGATCAAGATATGACAATGCTTTTGTTTTTAAATATGAGGGTATTGAAAACCTTAATTCTGCAATTCCACCAGCCATGCAGGCTAACGTATCACTATCGCCACCCAATGAAACCGCATTTCGAATCGCATCTTCATATGATGAAGCATCAAGTGCGGCAATAATTGCTTGTGGCACAGAATTTTTGCATGACACATAAAATTTATTATATGTTGGTCGTATTTCATCAATTGATTTTGATAAATCAACTTGATATTTTTTTGAAATATAAGCTTTAATTTCTTTTATAGACATCCTCTTTTTGATTAAAAACATTGTTTCAATATACATGGCAACAGCTTTTAAACTTTCAGGATGGTTATGTGTAATATTTGTGAGTCGTAATGCTTTTTCAAGTGCAACCTCTAACTGTTTTTCTTTTATCCCAATAGGACTAATACGCATCACACACCCATTTGTTTTTGCTTGATATGGTATGCCTGTTTTAAGCCAATTTGTAAATCCTTTACCAAAAGGGGCGATTTCTCCTTTTTCATACGATCTATTTTGATATTTTTCACCCCATTTTTTTAAAATGGCTTCTGGCTTATCCCCCGTCAACAACCATTCAGCTGTCGCACAGGTTAAAATTGTATCATCTGTAAAACATGAATTTTGAGTAAAAAGTGTGAAATCTTTTCTTTTAACATTATGAAATTCATAGCTAGACCCAATTACATCACCAATAATAGAACCAAGCATGTCACCCTCAATGATAAATGGCGGATATCTCTATCCGCCATTTTTGCTATGCATTTTCTTTTACAAAACCAACGGTTGCTTTTATCCGACGCACACCTTTACTTGAGCTTTCTTCCTTCATAATATGGAAAGATTTTAAAATCCCTGTATGCGTTACATGAGGACCAGCACAAACTTCTTTACTAAAGTCACCCATAGAATAAACCGTAACCTTTTCACCATATTTATTTGCAAAAAGACCAATAGCACCTTTTTGCAAAGCTTCATCAAGCGTCATTTCTTCACAAATCACAGGCATATCTTTTTGAATAACCTCATTAACAAGTGCTTCAACTTTTTTCAAATCTTCAACAGATACCTTTTCAGGGTGCGAAAAGTCAAAACGCAAACGTTCAGCTGTAATGTGAGAGCCACGTTGTTCAACGTGTGTTCCCAAAACAGTTCTTAGTGCTTGGTGCAATAAATGAGTCGCCGTATGCAGTGCGGTTGTTTCTTCTTTTTTATCGGCTAAACCACAAGGTGCAGATGCACCACGAGAAATATCTTGATGGTGTTTAAAGGCTTCATCAAATTCTTTTAAATTTACTTTAAGGCCTTTTTCTTCAGCCATCATAACAGCCATTTCTTTTGGAAAACCAAATGTTTGAGCCAAATCAAAGACAACCAAACCACTTAAAACGCCATTTTGAACATTCTTTTCCTCTTGAATAGCTTTTTCAAACATTTGAACACCACGAACAAGTGTTTTTGAAAAATCTTTTTCTTCCATCTCAAAGGTTGCCAAAATATGCTCTTTATTTTTAGCAAGTTCGGGATAATAAACTTGGAACATTTCAATCACTTTTTCAGCAATTGGCAAAGCAAAGCCTTGGGCTAAACCAAGTTTATGCCCCTCACCAAGCATTCTACGAATTAAACGACGCAATTGGTATTGTTGATCTTTATTCCCTGGGGTAATCCCTTCCGCCATAATAAACGTGGCTGCTCTTGCATGATCAATAATAATACGTTCTTCACTGGTGCGTTCTGAAGGCTTTTCAATACCACGGAATTTATCCAATGCCTCAAATAATGGAACGAAAAGTTCTGTATCATAACAGCTGTCAAATCCATTTAATACCGCAACAACACGTTCAAAACCCATACCAGTATCAACATTTGGATGTTCTAATTTTTCAAGCTCACCTTTTTCATTTTTATTATATTGCATAAAGACATCATTCCAAATTTCAACCCAAAGCGGATTTTCAGGGTCAAAAATTTCAGGTGTTGGCTCAGATCCTGTCCAATAAAACATTTCTGTATCTGGACCACAAGGACCCGTTGTGCCAGCAGGACCCCACCAGTTTGCTTCAAGCTTTGCAATTTTGTTTGGCGAAACCCCCAATGAAAGCCATGTGTTATATGCTTCTTCATCAAAAGGTGCATTTTCATTCCCCGCAAAAACAGTGAATGCTAATTTGTTTAAATCTAAACCAAGCCACTCTTTACTAGTCAAAAATTCAAAACTATATTTGATTGCATGTTCTTTAAAATAATCACCAATTGACCAGTTACCCAGCATTTCAAAAAGTGTTAAATGAACTTTATCACCCACTTCTTCAATATCGCCTGTACGAATACATTTTTGAAAATTCACCAAACGTTTACCCGCTGGATGGGGTGCTCCCAATAAAAATGGAACCAATGGATGCATACCAGCCATTGTAAAAAGAACAGTTGGATCATTATCAGGAATCAATGGTGCACTTTTAATCTCAGCATGATTTTTTGAAACAAAAAAATCAATAAATTTTTTTCTTAACTCAGCAGCTTTCATCTTATTCTCCTTATATTATTATCGGTGAATAATACAATTATTTTCACAAAAAGTCAATCAAAATAAAACGATAGTCGTCTTTCAAAAAATTTTTACATTCCTCATTTTAGTGTCATAAAAGTGTCATTTGATTTTTTTTAAATTTTCGTATATTTTTATTTAGATTAGTCTATATATTGAATATTGAAACAAAATTGGAAGGAAAAAATATGACAGGAATTATGGCGGGGAAAAAGGGTCTTATCATGGGCGTTGCAAATGACCATTCTATTGCTTGGGGTATTGCAAAGGCTATGGCAGATCAAGGGGCCGAAATCGCATTTACATATCAAGGGGAAGCACTTGAAAAACGTGTTCGCCCATTGGCCGAAAGTATTGGTTCTGATATTTTAATCCCTTGTGATGTACTCAATCCAGAATCAATGGATAATGTTTTTGAAACACTCAAACAAAAATGGGGCAAACTTGATTTTGTGGTACATGCAATTGCCTTTTCTGACAAAAATGAATTAAAAGGTCGTTATGTTGACACAACACAAGCCAACTTTACAAATTCAATGCTTATTTCATGTTATTCATTCACAGATGTTTGTAAACGAGCATCTGAATTAATGACAGATGGTGGTGCTTGTTTGACTCTCACCTATTTAGGAGCTGAAAGATATTTGCCAAATTATAATGTAATGGGTGTTGCAAAAGCAGCATTAGAGGCTTCTATCCACTTTATTGCTTTCGATCTTGGGCATCAAAACATTCGTGTTAACGCTATTTCTGCAGGACCAATTCGTACATTAGCAGCTGCTGGCATTGGTGATTTTAGACAAATTCTTGGTTGGACTGAAAACAACTCTGCTCTTTGCCGTAACGTAACAATTGAAGATGTTGGTGGGACTGGCATGTATCTTTGTTCTGATTTAGCAGCGGGCGTAACAGGTGAGATTATCCATGTTGATGCTGGGTATAATAAAAACGCAATGATTAACCCTCGCAACGCACAAAAATCTGCTGAATTGCTCGGACAATTCAAATTATCAGAATAGTAAAGAAATTAATTTAGTTTTATTAAGAAACGCCCTTTTAACAGAGCGTTTCTTATTTTTTAACACAACAACCCCCATATTCAAGCAACTTGTTATTGCACAATCACAACATCAGGTATTGAATTAAAATCGTCTGAAATACCATCTTTGGGTTGACAAACTGTATCACCTTTTTTTCTAACGCCAAATGTTGTGCAACAAATCCAGCTACCATTCGCTCCTTCAACGACCATACCGCCTGCTGCTAAACAACACAATTTATTATTAGAAAGACTCATATCTCTCCTTGGGTTACAAGATTTGACTTTAGATGGCATACCTTGAGAAGAAGGAGATTGTTTTTCTTCAACACATGTTGGGTCATAAGGAACCCCTGCCCCACATTCACGAGATGATCCTTTTGCACAACAAACTGTTTCTTTTGTACTTGGGTTTTCAACAAAAGCACAAAATTTTTCTGTCTGAACATAATGCGTATTATTAGGGTCTCGCCCTATTTCAGTCACACCATATGAAACACAGCAAGATGGAGTTAAATCCCCTTTATAATTTCTGTATGTCCCCACCTTACAACACTTGTTCTCATCTGTATCTGAAGAAACAAGAGACACCCATTCATTGCCATTACGTTCATTTGTTCCATCTAAACCGCCACAACATGTTTCTGTAACAGTGGTTGTTCCTGCTTGAAATGGCAAATCTTTAACACAGCACATACTTTCTTCTTTTAATATGCCATCTTCTGTAAATGATGAAACAAACTCATATTTATCATTTAATTCACAACATTCTTCATATTTAAGATCTTCGGCTGTGTCATAGCAACAAGCTTTACAATTTTCACAATCATCTGTATCTGCCCAAGATGGCACAGAAACAAAACAAAGCAAAGTAGAAATGCCTATTAAATTAAAAAAACATTTTTTCATTTCATCTCTCCTTTACTAACCATTTCTAATCACCTAACATCAAATCCAGCATAACAGTCACCAACAATTCTACCATCTAATTCCTTTGCAGATTTTGTAAACCCAAGGAACGGCCCTTTTGTTGCAACGTCTTTTGGACAATCAGGACAACATTTTTCAGTTATATAAACTGAACCTGTTTTTGGATTCCACGCATATGGAGCAAAACACTTTGTCCCTTGATTTTTAATACAGCATGTTTCATCATCAACTTCACTACATTTTTGAGGGTCTCCACATGAATTATCAGGTGTACATGGAACACATTTCCCTGTCGCATCATCCCAATGGTGATATGGAATTAATTTACAGCAAAGCGGACTATTCATATTATTTGGATTATTGTAACCATTTGTTGCATCACAACATCCCAAATTATCCGCACAGTGAATATCTTGCCCATTTACTGTTGGATGACAACACGTTGCATTAACATCTACCGTTTTCATCGTGCAAATACCATCTGCTTTATCATATTCCGTAACAGTCAAAGTCTTTTTATCAGCCCAACGACCTGGTTCATCTCCAGGATAAAATGCTAAATCAACTTCGCAACAAGCTGGATGCATAAATTTTGACGCATCACTTGCTGAACCAGTAGAATCTAGAGAACCTGTCAACGCTTGACAACACATGTCAGCCCTACCCTGTCCAGCGACATTTACAAAAATGTCTCCTTTATATTTACCCTGTGGATTATTCTGATATGCTTGATATGCTTTTTGGATTTCACCACCATCACAACATTCTGTTCTACAAGGGTCATTTATACTGGCGACACCTCGAACAAATACAGTACCAGTCTTTTGTGGTGTTGTTCTATTTTGTTCGCTCATTGCTTCACAACACAGTTGCGAAACACGACTTGTCCCAGCAACATATGGCTTCATTTGTATATAGCCATCTTTCTTTTGTTGCTCACAACAATCGGTGTTAACCTGACCATAAATATCCCTTGGCGGTTCAACATATTCTATTTCACATCTACTTCCAACAGCGTAAGCATTTGAACTCACACCACCACCTGTTCCTGTGCCACCACCTGTCGTACCACCAGCAGCATCACAACAACAAACTCCATCTGAAATCAAATAAGCTGTTGAAACTTTACCACATTCACCTTGGCAACAAGCGTCCGATGTACAAGGAATATTTACTCTATTTGAACAAGTCACATCACCAGTATCTGAGGTAATGCTACCACCTCCACCAGTATTAGGTGTAACACATTGATATTTTACTCCATAAAATTCTTGATAAACTGGGGGATTCGGTTTAGGTAGAGGAGAAATCTTTACCTTACTCCATGTATTTGGCACGCTACATGACATTGGATTGCTATTATTGAACTGCAAAACTGTTGGACTTGTAGCACAACAAAGAGCACCCCCTTTTGTTCTTGGTGACGTTTTAGGATTCGATGACTTTGGTGGAATTATTGAACTTCTATTCCCTGGTTTTAAAACCCAACGACCGCCAGCTTGCATTTCACAGCATTGTTTTGCCTCAGTTTGATCAGGGACTGTTTGCGAGCTAGGACCTTGTGGACAATCCCCTTTGCATGTACCTAACAACTTGTTGATATCTCCTTTAAACCAAGGGGTTCCTTTTATACAACAATTTTGTTCGTCATCAATTGGTGGTGTCACACAATTTGGATTGGGGTTACCCTCAATATCATTCCCAGTACAAGTGCCGTCAGGTTTAAGCTCACAACAAACACCATCAATCCAACTACCATTTGTTTCTGTTTCACAACATTGTTGGGTTGGTGTGTTTGTAAAATCATACTGTGTACCAGGTGTACATTGAAGTGGTGGAGGTGAATCTTCAGTTTTTCCCCAATAAAGAACCAATGTTTGTAAAGGTTGTTCATCCACACGAGCATGATAGGCTAAACAACGAACAGAGGGCATCCCATTTGCTCCACTACACTCACCATTATCACCCACACTTGTAATTTTTGACCCTTCTTTATTCAATGTTTTAAAATCCTTAATAAAGGTATAAACAGGAGGCATTCCTGAATGTTTGGGGTCAATTATTTCACACAACTTTTTCACATTATCGTGATTTTTAATATCTTCATTGGTATATTTATCTTCTGTAACAAGGGGGAAGTCGTGATAATGCGGATCTATTGGAGCACCTGCATCATCTCTTAAAGCAGGATAGACATAATCATAACCCAACTCTCGCTTTGTTACAATCATTTCACACAATTCATATGAAAGGCCAGTAACACGCACGGACCATGCATTTTTTGTTTCAGCCCTTGTCCAAACAGGAGCGTACACCTTTGATGTAAAGGACTCGTATTCCCTGCGTTCATTATAAAAACGCATTGCATCTGCCGCGTCATTTGGTTCTTCAATACCCGCTTCCTCTGCCGTTATATTACTGCGATAATTCACTTTCGAAACAACCTCACGCACAGGAACAACATAAGCAACCGTAGAAACCGTTTCAACACCAATAAGTTCCGTCATAGGGCCATAGTGTTCCAAAATCGGCCATGTACGTCCTCCGCCAACTGTAACGCTCACTTCATCATATGTTTCGGCAATACGATACCGACGCATCGCATATTGATAACCCGTAATTCCAGATACAGCTAAAATCCCAACGATTGATAATACGCCAAGTACTTCAACCATACTTCTACCAGATTGAGATTTTATAAATCGTTTTTTCTGCATTACAGTCCCCTTTTTTTACAGATACACCAAAATATGGCGTAAATACCCCTTACTTTTAGGATACCAAATTTTCAAAAAAACGTCAATATTTTTTTTATTTTTCCTATTTATAGAAATAACACTCTCAAAAAAAATTGAGAGTGTTATTTCTATTATCACCAACGATTTATATGAACTTTTAGTTCATCATACCGCTCAGGAATCGGTTTTGTTTCAATTGGTTTTCCAATTGCAATCAAACCAATTAAATCGACATGTGGTGGTATTTGCAATAAATCAGCAAATTCCTCATGTCGTTCGGGATAAACCCCACAATAACATGTACCATAGCCCATCGCATGTGCTGCCAACATTATATTTTGTGACGCAAGAGATACATCAATAACACCCATACCAGAGTGCTCTTTTTCTTTATCTACACAAATAGCTATCATTGCTCCTGCAGATGTTGCAAAAGAAGCATATTTGTGTGTTTTCTCAATTTTATCCAACATAATTTGATCGGTTATAATTAAAAATTCCCACGGCATTTTACGCATCGCTGATGGAGCATACATTCCCGCCTCAATAATCTTTTTCAAATCTTCAAACGGCACAACGAAACCATCCTCATATTGCCGAATTGACCGACGCGTCTTAATCGCTTCAAAAAGTTCCATATTTTTCCCCTTTCTTTATTGTTTACCCTTTAATGATTTAAGTTGCCCGCAAGCAGCCATAATATCTTCTCCTCGTGAACGTCTAATCGGTGAGGCAAAATAATTGCTTTCCAACACCTTTGCAAATTTATGCATTTGATTCATGCTTGATGGTTCAAAAGGAGCCCCTTCCCAATAATGGAATGGGATTAGGTTAAATTTTACCTCTAATCCATCCACTAATTTCATTAATTTTTCAGCATGCTCAATTGAGTCATTTACATCTTTTAATAAAACATACTCCATTGTAATAAATTGCCGTCTTTCACTCAAGCGTTGATATTCTTTACAAGCATCAATCAAGACTTCAAGTGGAAACTTTTTATTCACAGGCATAATTTGATTTCTAAGCTCATTCGTTGGTGCATGCAAACTCACTGCTAATTTAACCCCTAAATCAGCAAGTTCAGGAATATGATTTGCTACACCTGATGTTGAAACCGTAATTTTACGTTTTGAAATACCAATACCATCACCATTCATCAAAATTTTTAATGCCGTTTTTAAATTTTCAAAATTACAAAGCGGTTCTCCCATCCCCATCACAACAATATTTGAAAGCATCCTCGTTTCATCTGTTGGAGTTGGCCATTCACCATAGCTATCCCTTGCTGACATAAACTGACCAACAATTTCACCAGCGGTTAAATTACGCATCATCCTTTGTGTGCCAGTATGACAAAATTTACATCCTTGTGCACAACCAACCTGTGTTGAAAGACAAACCGCCCCTCGATCAGCTTCAGGGATATAGACGCATTCCACCTGTTTTTCATCTTGAAATTCCATTAACCACTTACGCGTTCCATCTTTTGATGTTTGCTCTGTCACAATTTTTGGATGTTGGGCAGTGTACAATTCATCTAATCTTGCTTGAAATGTTTTTGCAAGCGTTGTCATTTTAAAAAAATCTGTTTCACCCTTATTATACAGCCAGTGCCACAACTGTTTTGCACGAAAAGGTTTTTCACCTAAAGAAATAAGTTCTTCCTGCAACGCCTCAAACGATAACCCTATTAATTCTTTTTTCATTTAGTATCCTCATTTTTATCATCCATATTTTCTTTCACAACATCTTTTTTAATTGCATCTGGACGACATTTTTCATTCAATAATTCATACGCTTTTGAAAAGCCCTTTAAAGAATATGTTTCTCTAAGTACGGTTCCTTTTTTGGATTTACCCTTCGTTCTAGCGACATTCCCTTTAATCATTTCTTGTATAAAGCGTTTTTCTTCTTTTTCATCTTTAATAAATGCGGCATCATCACTTGTTTTCATTTCAAGCGGTCTATGATTATCAATTTCAATCGTTGGACGTGACGTCTTGTGATACGGAACACCAAACATAACAGCTAATACATCATAACTATTTTCATTGGGACGATGGGTTACACTCAAAAAATTACCCTCACGCTCAACATTTGTATGCTGAGGAGCAGTCACCATAAAACAAACCGTTCCCGATCCCTCTTTAGTCGTGTATACACGCCATTCACCAAAAAAGCCCTCAGGAGTCATCCTAGCATTAGCACTCCAAGCGAACAAAAAAGAAGTCATCATTATTGCTAAAAATCGCATTCCATTTTTCCTTTTTACTTTTAAACCGCCATTCACTTTAACAAATTTTTCTTTAAAAGACAAGATATAAAAAAAATAGTATTTTTCTAAAATTAAATACTGTCTATTTATAGTAACAAATTCTTTGTAATAAAAAAATGCAAGCTTCATCAACTCTCGTTTCGCTCGAACCTCACGACCTCTCTGGAGGTCGTATCCTCAAACCCACCATACAACCAACAAAAAAAGGCACCCTTTCTGGGTGCCCTTCTTTTTTTGGTTGCGGGGGTGGGATTT
>CALARE010000051.1 GCA_937888725.1 uncultured Alphaproteobacteria bacterium
TGAAAGTGAGGTTTAAAATGAAAAAGACAATTTTTGGTTTATTAACAGGAACTCTTTTATTATCAGGTTGTGCTACTTCAACAGATGGCACAAATTTAACCACAATGGGGAAAATGAAAACCTGTTTAACAGAACAAGCGATGCAAACGTTGGCTGATGGTTCTTTATACACCAATGGCGTATCAGCAACAGCAAAAACAATTTCTAACAGCTGTATTAAATCCTTAGCGATGGAACACCTTGGGATTAACACACAAACAACTCAAATGGCAACAACCATTTTATCTGCTTTAAAAGCTAGCAACCCTCAATAGGTTGTTTTTTAAACCCTCTATTATTGATGATAGAGGGTTTTTTAATCTCATTTATTGGTAACGCAACGCATCAATGGGATCTAATTTCATTGCTTTAATTGCAGGCATCAACCCTGAAGCAACCCCCACAACAACGGCAACTGTTACTGAAATAACCACAGACCAAAGCGAAATGGGAACTTGTTTATCAAACAATGCCCCTGCTAATTGGGAGCCCAATACCCCTACAATCATCCCCACAAAACTCCCCATAAATGAAATCATCACCGATTCTGTTAAAAATTGGAGCATAATCCATTTATTAGATGCCCCAAGTGCTTTTCGTGTGCCAATTTCTCGTGTCCGTTCAGTCACAGATACCAACATCATATTCATAATACCAATACTACCCACCAAGAGGGAAATCGAGGCAATGGACGCCAATAAAACAGATAAGGCAAACCCAACAGAACGCACTTTTTCAACCATATCAGTCATTAAGCGAACTGTAAAATCATTAGCGACCCCTTCTTTTAAATGATGACGGGCTCTTAGTTGGTATTCAATCCGATTTGCCACCGCTTCCATCTTATCCTCACTCACCGTTTTAACAAAGGCGACATTGGTATATTGCGGACGAAACCCTGAATGAATCCGTTGCCTGAATGTTGTAGCGGGCATCATCACAATATTATCTTGATCATCACCCATCAACCCATCCCCTTTTTCTTTTAGTGTCCCAATCACAGTAAAAGGACGACTTTTAAGGCGGATGACCTTGCCAATTGGATCTTGAAGGCCAAAAAGCTCCTCAACAATTGTTTGACCAATCACCACATATGGGCGACCAGTTTTTAAATCTCGTTCAGTAAACATAGCCCCTTTATCAATCTCCCAATTGCCAATTTCAAGATATTCGGGTGTTGTACCTGCCACACTCACACCATAGTTGTTGGAACCATAGACAGCTTGCACGGCAAAGTTAACCAAATATGAGGCTGTTTTGACATCTTTAAGGCCTTTTAATGACTCCACATCTGCAAAACTAACACTCGGGCGTCCCCTGCCCCCGCGAACGCCACCGCTCACCGTTTCACCAGGGCCGATGATGATGAGATTTGTCCCCATTGAGTCAAATGTTTTGGTAATTTCATTTTGCACGGTTTGCCCTGCTGCCACCATCATCACAACAGCGGCTACACCAATTAAAATACCCAGCATGGTTAAAAATGTACGCATTTTATAGGCACTGATGGATATCCATGCTTCTTTTAATATCTGATAGATCATCGTCCCTCCTGATAATACATACTTCTTAAACCATCATATTCTTTTCTGCCATCATGAATTTTAATCATGCGTGTGGCAAAATCTGCCACATCTTCTTCATGTGTTACCAAAACAATGGTGATACCTTGGTGATTTAATTTCGTAAAAAGAGCCATAATTTCATCTGATGTTTTGGTATCTAAATTCCCCGTTGGTTCATCCGCAAAGATAATTGCAGGATTGTTCACCAACGCCCGTGCAATGGCAACACGCTGTTGCATACCACCTGAAATTTGTGTTGGCAAGCGGTCTTCATACCCTTTTAAGCCAACAATTTCAAGCATTTTTACCGCCCGTTCATAACGTTCTTTTTCATTAACACCTTGATAAATCAAGGGTAAGGACACATTATCGGCTATCGTCCGTTTCATCAACAAATTAAAATTTTGAAAAACAAAGCCAATTTCATGCCCTCTAATTTTTGCAAGCTCATCATCTGTTTTTAAAGAAACAAGTTTCCCTGTTAAATAATAATCTCCTTTTGTGGGTCTGTCTAAACACCCCAATATATTCATTAAGGTTGATTTGCCAGAACCTGAATGTCCCATAATCGCGACAAAATCCCCCTTTTCAATTTTAAAAGACACATTTTTCAAAACCGCTTGGCTCATACCGCCTGCCATAAAATAAGTTTTACACAGGTCTTTTACTTCAATAACGATTTGAGATGTGTTTTCTTTTTTTGCTTTCATTATCTATGACCACCCTTTTGAATATACTCTGTAATAAAGGAATCCCCTTCCTTTAAACCGTCAACCACTTCAACATAGGACGCATCCATTATCCCACGGGTGAACACTTTTGGTACAACTTTACCATCAATTAATTGATAAATAACCCCTTGGTTTGGTGCTAAATCAAGCGTTACTTTTGGCATAAATTTTCGAACCAAAGCATTGGGTTTATATTGAAGGGCTGCTGTTGGAATACGCAAAACATCTTTTAAATCATGAATCACGATTTGCACAAATGCCGTCATACCAGGGAGCAATTTGCGTGATGAATTGTCCACTTCAATCACAACGGTATACATCACAACATTGGATTCTTCGGTTGGTGAGAGGCGGATTTGCTTGACCACACCTGAAAATGAATCACTTGGATAGGCATCAACAGAAAAGCTCGCCTTCATCCCAGATTTAATGGCTCCGATATCGGCCTCGGCAATACTTGCCTCAATTTGCATTTTAGATAAATCTTCAGCAATTGTGAACAATGTTGGCGTTTGAAGCGAGGCAGCAACGGTTTGCCCTTGCTCTACCTCTTTAGAAATAACAGTCCCTGAAACAGGCGATGTAATTTTGGCATAACCATAGTTACGTTCTGCCTTATTAAACTCAGCCGTTGCAGTCAATACATCCGCATCTGCAATAGCAAGATTAACTTCTGCCTCCTCTAATTGAGCCTTCGCAATTAATTTATCTTTATAAAGCTTTTCATAACGTTTAAAATTTAAGTCTGCCACCTTTTTCTTGGCTTTAGCTAAATCAAGGCGTGCTTTGGCGTCATTTTTATTTTCTGTCAACACGGCGGTATCAAGTTCAGCTAATAATTGCCCTTCTTTCACCTCATCATTATAATCAACCAATACATGTTCCACAATACCAGAAACCTGTGTCCCAACACTAACCGTATTAATTGGTTGAATTTTACCAGAGGCAGTTACCTCCTCAACAATCGCCCCTTTTTGCACATGCATAATTTCAAAATCAAGAGGGGTGAGAGCCTCATTTTTACCCCCCATAAAAGCATAAGAAAGACCAATTAACGAAACACCTAATCCAATTAAAACCCATTTTTTCATCTAAAATCTCCCAATTGCACGATATAAACTTGCCTTACTTGTCAACACAGCATAATACGCAACGATCACCTCTTTTCTTGCATTTGCAAGCTGAGAACCCGCCGTCAAGAGGTTTAAAATATCCCCCTTCCCCACTTGATATGAGGCAAAAGCAACCCGCTCATTTTCAACAGCACTTTCGAGTGCTTTTTTACTAATATCATAAGAAGAAACCGCCGTTTGATAATTGTGATATGAGGTCCATACCTCATTTTTAACGGTATCAATCATTTCTTTTTTCGTAAAAAGAGCTTGTTCTTTTTGTGCTTCAGCCTCTTTAACATTATAGGTCACTTTAAACCCTGAAAAAAGAGGAACCGACAAATTCAATGCGACAGATGAGGAATATTCAGCATTTTTATTATCCCGCCAATTATCATGATACCCCGACTGAGCCATCAAAGAAATTGTTGGCATATGCCCTGCCTTTAATGCTTTTATATTTTGCACAGACGCCTCAATATCTGCATCTGCCTTTTCAATTTCAGGACGCAATGAAAGAGCTGTATCAATCATCTTTTCAACCGTCATGTCCTTCATCGCCAGTTTGGTTAAATCACGATCATTTTTTGGTTTTAAAAGCTTAAACACAGTTGTCGGCGATACATTTAATAAGGTAGCCAACTTTCCTTGACTCCCTTTTACCTGATTTTCAGCTTGCACCACCTCTAAACGGGATTCTTCATAACTTGTTTTTGCAAGCAACTTATCACTTAAAGAAACAAGTCCCAATTCATAACGACGAGCTGATTCTTCAAAAGACTTTTTAAAACTTGCCTCACTTGTTTTGGCACTTTTAAGCACTTCTTGAGCACTTAATAGGTCAAAATAAGCCTTATTAATCTCTAAAAACGTATCTTTTACCAAAGCATTATATTCAAATCTTACTGAAAGAAGGTAATTTTCAGCTCGCTTCACTCTCGCAGAACGCCCCCCAAAATCATAAAGCATCCATGAAAGGGCCGCATTCGCTCGATACGGATTATCCGCATTGGAATTAACCGTTTCAACCTTATCATATGCATCTGACACTTGCCCTTCAAGCGAAAGGGAGGGCAAATATTCTGCTTTTGAAGACCCTAGTGAAGCCTCCTCAGCCTTAACCGCCATATAACCACGGTTGAGTTTTGGATTATTGCATAAACCAATCTCTAATAGTTCAGGTAAACCAATTTCTTTATCAAGCAAACCCTTATCCACACAATTTTTAGGTGCATTTTGTTCAAACACCCCCATCGGGTCTAAGGCATAGGCCGATGGGATTGAACCAAATAACACAGCGGATAATAATAAAATCTTTCGCATAAAAATCACTCCTTCTATAAGGAAAAACGAATAACGCCCCCAAATGTTCAAAAAAACTACTTTAGATAGTAATATACCTGACATATCAAGTCAATATTTTTTTAAATCGGAGTGATAAAAAGACTTGTATTTAAAATTAACTTCCTATAAAATCAAATCCCGAAAAGGAGAAAAAAAATGATTAGTGAAATTACAAAAAAAGTTGAAGCATTAAATCGGTTAAAAGAAACAGCTCATAACCCTAAAATTTTGATTGAAGAAATGCAAATTGTTGCAGATAAAGCCTTTCAATTACAAGAAGATATCATCACTCTTATTCAACAAGCCGAAGAACAAGAGGCAAATATCGCTGCCATTCAATCCCTTTTTGAAACCAAAGAAATGGTGTGGGATATTATCGAAGATATTACCTCTCGTGAGCTTGAAATTAAAGAAAAAACCCATCAAAAAGGCTCTTGTAATCATAAAAAAGAGGGCTGTTGCTGTGGCTCAAAAGAACATGATTGCCATCAAGAAGATGACAACGCCTGTTCCAACAAAAAATGCTGTTGCCATAAACATTAAGAGGTGAAAAATGACTCAAATTGACGAAGAATTAAAAAATCTGTCTTTTGAAGAGGCGATGCAAGAACTTGAAACCGTGGTTCGCAGTCTTGAATCTGGCAAGGTAAAACTTGAAGATGCGGTTTCAGCTTATGAAAAAGGCATGGCCCTAAAAAGTATCTGTGAAGCAAAATTAAAAACTGCAAAATCAAAAATTGACTTACTCGTAATTGGACAAAACAATCAAATTATTGAAACAAAAGATTTTGATGACGACATTAATAAATAAATTAAAACAAGTTCGCACTGAAATTGATGCCTCTTTTGAGGAAATGCTCCCATCTCTTGATGGGGCAAAAAAGGAAGTTTTAGATGCGATTTGTTATTCATTTATCGGTGGGGGAAAGGCGATTAGACCCTTTCTTGTGCTGACGCTTGCTGAGAATTTTGGTGTTGAAAAGACAAGAGCCCGTCAAGTCGCTCTCGCCCTTGAAATGGTGCATACCTATTCCCTTATTCATGATGATTTACCCGCTATGGATAATGATACCCTTCGCAGGGGGAAAGCCACCTGTCATATCAAATTTTCAGAAGCAACCGCCATTTTAGCTGGGGACGCACTGCTCACCCATGCGTTTGAAGTGTTAGCTGATGAAAAAACACATCCCAATCCGCTCATTCGTTGTCAACTCATCACTTTGATTGCTAAAAGTGCTGGCATACAAGGGATGATTGGCGGTCAAATGATGGATTTGAGTGCTGAAAAAAAACCATTAAGTGAAAATGAAATCTACCAAATGCAAGCTTTAAAAACAGGGGCATTGTTAAAATTTGCCTGTATTGCTCCTGCGATTTTAGCTGAGCAAGATGTATTGGTGATAAAGGCCTTATCTGATTATGCGGATGCGATTGGTCTTTTGTTTCAAATAACAGATGATTTGCTTGATGAAAATGGATCAGAAGCAATGGTTGGCAAAACTCTTAAAAAAGATAAAAAGGCTGGCAAATCCACCTTTTTGAGCCATTATAGCGAAGAACAAACAAAACAACTTGCCTCTCAAATGCATTTAAAATCTATTGAAGCGTTAAAACCGCTTTCATTAAAACCTGAAACATGCTTAAAAGAATTAGCTGATTTTATTTTAACAAGGACCTATTAAAATGGCACTGATGAAAAAAGATGAATTAACGCTTTTTTTAGATAAATTATTTGAGATTTATCCCAATCCTAAATGTGAGCTTAATTATATTAACCACTTTACCTTATTAGTCGCAATTGTCTTATCCGCTCAAAGCACAGATAAAGGGGTCAATAAAGTGACTGAAAAACTTTTTCAAGTAGCACAATCGCCTGAAGAAATGCTTGCCCTTGGAGAAGAAAAATTAAAACAATACATCAAATCAATCAACTATTTTAATAACAAAGCGAAAGCCATTATCAAGCTCGCAAATGAGCTTTTAGAAAGGCATAAGGGTGATGTACCTGCAACTTTTGATGAACTTATCCAACTATCAGGTGTGGGCAAAAAAACAGCTAGCGTTTTTTTAAACGTTGCCTATCATGCCCCATTAATTGGAGTGGATACACATGTGTTCCGTTTAGCAAACCGCTTAAATATCTGCAAAGGCAAAACGCCAGCTGAGGTTCAAGAAAAGTTACAAAAAATCATTCCGTTAAAATATCAACCTGATGTCGCTTTAGCCCTTGTCTTTCATGGCAGATACACTTGTACAGCTAAAAAGCCTAAATGCAACACATGTCCCTTGATAAACAATTGTACGGCAATCAAAAAATAAAAAGGAGCCCCAATGCGTTATCTGATTCAATTTGTAATTGTTTTCTTATTGAGTATACAAGCAAATGCCAATGATATTGAGATGCTTTTTCAAAAACAAGATCCCGCTTATTATCAAGAGGAGGTTTCATCTCTTTATAAGGGATCTCCCATCATTAAAATTGAGATGAAAAAAGAAAATCTTGATACAAATAATGCCCCTAAATTAAAGCTTTCTACTTTAAAAGAATTAGAAGAAAACACCCCCAATTTAAATCAAATTTATCAGATAAAAACCCCGTTTGGGAAAAATGAAATAGCCCATAACCTACCACACACAACTGACTTTGTTAGTGTTGTTCAAGTGATTGATAAGAATACAGTTGCCGTTCAAGAATATATCCAATTTGTTACCCAAAAAAAACAAAAAATTAAGCGTATTATTCCTACTTATTTTCAACAAGAGTTCACTCCTTTAAACATCAAATTAAACACTTTTGAAAAAAATGGTAAAAAAATTAATTATTCTGTTTTACACACAAAGGATACTTTTATTGTTGAAAGTGATAGAGAATATCCCGCAGGTGTTCATATGATACAGCTTGATTACATTATACAAAATGCTATTCAAGTGCAAAATGGGATGACACAGCTTTTTTTAAGCCTAACGGGGAAAGATTGGCCCTATCCCATTCATCGGTTTAAAGCGATTGTTTTGTACCCATATATTCCAGTTTCCTATCAAAAAGGATTGCTTTTTGGTACAAATAATTTAAGCATTAAAGAAGGTGTTATCACCCAAACAGATATCAAGGGCAACACCATTTACACAATTACAAAACCCATTCCTGCTTTTGGGGATATTCGTATATTTGAAACATTTGATGGCAAATATTTAAGCCCTGGTTTTCAAGAATTATTTTTTCAAAAATATCGGCATATTATTTTTTCTAGTCTTGCCTGTTTTGGGTTATGTATTTATTTGCTTGTTTCATGCTTTTACTTTAAAAAAATTGAAAAACGTAATGAAACCATTTTAAAGCGGGTGAATAAACTTTCCTTTATGACCCTTTTATTAATTCAAAGAAAAAAAGCAAAAAAATCCCTTTTTGAAGATTTAGTCAAAATTAAAAAAATAACCAAAAAGAGACCTTATTTTGTACAATTAATTTATAACCTTTCACAAATAAAGATTGGCAACTCCTTGATCAAACGATTGTTAAAAATGGTTGCTATATTGGGCATTCTTTTTAAACATATTGTGATTGCAATTTTTATATATGGGGTGGTCTTATTCCCTTTGTATGAGGAAAAAGCACCTCTTATATTCTTTATCATTACGTTGATTTTCTTTATTTTTGCGCTGACCTTATTTTATAAGAAAATTCTTTATTTAGAAATTAAGAATGATTTAAAGCTCTTTAAAGAAAAATTATTAAGTCCACATATTTGTTTTGGGTTAAAGGAAAGTACTATTCTTGCTTTTTATTTAAGATATTATCAAACGGCTTATTTACTTGATATTGATAAAAATTTGCAAGAAATTATCCTCAAACAAAACCCAAATATCAACTTACCCATTATTCATAAATAGGAGGGGAAATATGAAAAAATCCATTTTTCTTTTGACAATGTTATTTATCGGTCAAGCAATTGCAAGTGAGCCTAATTGGGCTGAATTATCCCCTGTTCAACCCCTTAAACCTGTTCAACAAAAAAGTATTGAGTTAAAAGGGGCTCTTTCTGGGACGCTTGAAAAAAGCACAATTGCCATTATGCAAGAACAACTCAATGAAGCATTAAATGATGATCGCTTGATTGCCTTTTATTTAACAATTCCCTATGCAAAACGGCAATATCTTTTCCCCCTGATTCATACGGCCCCCTTTATTTCTCATAAAGTGAAAAGTCACCCTGAAATTATTGTGTGGAAAAATAAAAAACCAACTGTTATTGCCCCACATTTACAAAAATTTGCTCAAAAGCATTTAAAAAACCTCCATCCGCATTATTATCAGTATATGGATCCTGAATTTTGGGAAACACAGCCCAAGGAAAATGACAATCAACTCATCACTGAAAAACTCATTCAAGACCCTGCCCCACTTTTGGAAAAAAAGGGACTAGATTATGTATATCCAACATTAAGAGAGTTGTTTAAATTATCAAAAAAGGATAGTAAAGATTATTTTAAACCAACTTTAACTGAAGATGACTTAGCCCATTTTTCAAGTGCCGTTACCAATTTAGATGCGTTCACACCCAAAAATATTGCAAGGGAAATTCTTCTCCCTTTGGTTGTTGAACGGGTTAAAGACCAATATTATCGCACCATTGGTGATCCTTTTTTAATGTATTATTTCACCCTTGATACATTAAAAGAAAAAGAAACGTTTGATGCCTTTGCACAAAAACACGGGTTTAAAGATGGCCTTGATTTTGCAATAAAAGCAGATAAAATTGTCAAAGCTTATAATGCCTTGTCCCTTCATTTATTATCCGCCACCTATATTGCCCAATATAAAGCCGATCGAAAAATCCAACAACCAACACCATCAGATTATGGGACACCTGATATTCCCGTTATGGATATGTATACCAGAAAATACAGTATAAAACCCGCAGATGCTTATTTTATCCAAAAACATAAAGAACAGCTCGAACCACTTTTAAATACAAACTTTATCTCACATGGGATTATGTTTTTGGTTGACTAATTTAAAAAGAAAAGGTATACTCTCAAGAAATTATAAGGAGTTAACACATGGCTTGGACTGCAGAAAAAATTAAACAACTCAAAAAATTATGGCTTAAAGGGAAAAGCACGGTTGAAATTGGCAAAGAACTGGGCATTTCAAAAAATGCTGTTGTGGGTAAAGTGCATCGTTTGGAATTGGCGGCACGCCCTTCCCCCATTAAGCGTGAAACAAAAAAATCAACACCACCCAAACAACGCATTATCAAAAAAGATTTAAAACCGCAAAACATTACGTTGATGGATTTAAAACTCAACTCATGCCGTTGGCCGATTGGTGATCCGAAAGATGATGATTTTCATTTTTGTGGTGCGGACAGCGTAACGGGCAAACCTTATTGTGCTGAACATTGTAAATTAGCTTATACCTCACTCAAAGAACTCACCCTTCAAAATGCAAAAGCGAAAAAGGAAAAAGAGGAACAACAAGCTTTATTGGAACAACAAGCTGATGCCTTATTGGCTGAAGCAGACGCTCAAGAAAAAAAGGCAAAATCCGTTACAAAGAAAAAACCAACACCCGAAGAATTGGAGGCTGAGGCAAATGCTTTATTAGCCGCTGCTGAGGGGAAAGAACCAAAGAAAAAGCCGTCTCGCAAAAAAAGTGATATGTAAGCATTTAAATTTTCTTCCCCCGTGTCTTATTCATCACGGGGGATATTCTTTTTTTTATTAAACAAAAATAGTGGGGAGATACGTTTTGACACAAACATCTTTTAAAGCACAAGTTGACAACCCTTGCATAAATACCGCTTGTTTGACAGATACAAACCAAACAAAAACAACACCGAGCATTTGCCTTGTTGATGGCTCGGGCTATATTTTTAGAGCCTTTTATGCTTTGCCAATGATGACACGGGCTGACGGCACACCTGTCAACGCGGTGTACGGGTTTATGAATATGTTAATGAACCTTGTTAGTGAAAATAATTGTTCCCACATTGTGGTTGTTTTTGACGCCAAACGCAAAAATTATCGCAATGAGATTTATCCCCTTTATAAAGAAAATCGCAAAGAAACACCTCAAGAACTTGTACCACAATTTCCCCTTATTCGCCAAGCAAGTGAGGTGTTGAATATCCCATGGATTGAGATGGAAGGATATGAAGCGGATGATTTGATTGCAACCTATGCCCGTATTGCAAAAGAAAAAGGCTGGCATACTACTGTTGTATCCGCGGATAAAGATTTGATGCAATTGATGAACGAGGATGTCTCTCTTTATGACCCAATGAAAAAGAAATATCTCACCAATGAAGATGTGCTAAATAAATTTGGGGTATTACCTGATAAGGTAACTGATGTACAATCTTTAATGGGGGATAGCACCGACAATATCCCTGGGGCAACAGGGATTGGCCCTAAAACGGCAGCCTCTTTGATTAATGAATTTGGTTCACTTGAAAATTTAATTAACAACATTTCACAAATTAAAAATGAAAAACGACGTGCCATTTTGGAGCGGGATAAAGAGCAAATCCTTATTTCACAAAAGTTGGTTACATTAGCAACTGATGCCCCTGTTGATGCTGATTTATCCATTTATAGGGCAAAAACACCTGATTTATCTTTAATTGAGGCGTTTTTAATCGAAAATAGGTTTAAAAGTTTATTGGGCAAAATCGCCTCTTGGGCAAAGTTAAGAAGTCAAAACGTTGCGAGCAACCAAGCCATTGACGCATCATCTCTTTTTGATAAAATGGATGGCGTTGCTGATACACAACCATCTGAAACACAACC
>CALARE010000052.1 GCA_937888725.1 uncultured Alphaproteobacteria bacterium
TAGACCTAAACACACTTTCCAGGCGTGCGCCTTCAACCACTCGGCCACCTATCCATATTAACAATCGTCGGTGTTTTGTGGTTTCGGCGCCCGACGTGCGCCTTGTAAAATCAAAGATTTTATCCCTTGCGGGACCGTCCTTTCGGACGTCTCTCGGGTGCCTCTCTCGGGTTCGCCACCACTCGCCAACCACTCGGCCACCTATCCTTGTGAAACACTTTATACAAATATTTCTTTCAAATTGCAAGCAAAAAATTGCTGATACAAAAAAAATCTGAACTATCGACCGCCGTTGTTAGCGTTTGCCGTTGCCGCGTTTGGTGTGCTAGTGGTAGCGGTAGCACCTGGTTGCTGTGCTGCAGCTGAAAGTGTTGAATTTTTTGTTCCTTGCTGCTGTTGCTGCTGATTAGTTTCAGTTTGATTTTCAGCTGGTTGACCTATTTTTTTATTTTTATCTAAATCAACGTTATTCAAAACAGTATTCACGGATGAAAAACATTCAGGAGAGAGTATTTTAAAAAGTGTATAACCGCCAGCACCTGCAATAAGAATAATAATAAGTGGAAGAAGCCAATCTTTATTTCTATTCCACCAATCTGGAACTTTATTTTTGGCATCTTGTAACACGGCCTGTGCCTGTGCTTGCTGTTCCTTTTTCTTTTCGGTTTCACTAACTGATGTTGGATTTGCTGGGACAGGAATAGATGGTGCCTTAGGGTCGCGTATGTTGGTTTCTGTCGTTGTTGTCATGGTATAATCTCCCCTATAAATTCAAACTTATATATAGTATACCACATTTTTTAAAAATTGTCAAAAAAATGATAAAAATATTAGTTTGAACTCTCTATTGCCTTTTCCAAAATAGCACGAATAGCTGTTTCAATATTTTGTTTAAGCTCCTCTTTTGTCTGTGGTGGGGCAAAAATAAATCCATCAGCAAAAATGCACATATCAAGTTTATTTGCCGTTGTCACAAGTAGGCATAACTCAGGAGAGAGAGATTTAAAGCGTTCAGCCCTTTCAGCATAGTTGTAGTTCCCATTTTTAAATGCTCGGGCAGGGGGGACAATTGTAATCCCTTTATCATGATATTGTTGATGAAATTCAAATTCATCTTGTGTGAGTTTTTCTCTTGTTGTATCGGTGATTGGCATAAAGTCCTCCTAATTTGTTAACGGCTGTTATCGACCGTTGGTGCTACCGATGTGCCTACACCAGGCTTGTCTAGTGTGGTGCTGTTGTTCCCTAAAGTACTTGATGCTCCTAGATTATCTGTACTTACCGATTCTTGTGTAGAATGGGGACTATCACTTGCAGAAGGTGAAGTTTGTTCCTTGCCTGGGTTTGTACTTTCTTGTATTTGTGTTCCTTGTTGTGGTTGTACGACTGTGGTTACGCCATCAGATGGTGAATCATTGCTACCTTGACTTTGTATCGTAGGTGCGTGGGTTACTCCTACGAATTGAGATGTTGTATTTGTAGGTGGTATAGTGGTTATTTGTACAGAATTGTTTATACCAGCAACAGTGTTCATTTGTGCAACGGATGATTTTGTTGGTTCTGTTTTTTTTGTCTCTGTTGTGGCAGATTTGCTTTTTGAGGAGTTGCTCTTTTTTTTCTTATTCCACCAACCGCCTTTGCGGAAGCCTAAAACACAAATGGTTGCGATTGCAAGAATGGCTAGAAGAAGTTTCCCCCAATGCCTTGATAACCAAGATTCTTTTGGTTTGGTTGCCTGTTCAGCAACAGCTTGTGCTTTCTTTTCTTGTTCTTTTTCGGCTGTTTTTTCTTCCTGTGAGCGGTGATCTATATGCATAAGTGAACGTTGAGCACTAAATTCATTAGCGGTCATATTGATTTGAAAACTGTCATCTGCTAGTTGTGTTACAGTTGGCATTTGCCCGCTTTTTTTGGGATTGAGTGAAATGCTGATTGGGAGATTCCCTTTATCCCATTCTTGTTTAATCAGAGTCATTGTTTCAGATTTTTCACCAGAGTTAGTTCTCTTTTTTTTAGGACTGTCTGTTCTAAGATATTTCGTTTTATTATCGGCAGTATCTGGAACAGAAAGGATAAAAGTTTTGTTTTTTTGATCATATCCAACAATTGTCGCTACAACGCCCGATGCAAGTAGGATTTTATTTATTCTATTACCATTTTTATCTTTTAAAATAAAAGGTTTTGGTGCTATATTTGTTGGTTGTGTTTGTCGTGTTACCATGATGCAGTCCCCTTTTTAATGACATATTATAATTATATCTTTTTTTTATATGTTTGTCAAATGTCATTTTAAAAACGAAATTTTTAGCAAGAAAAACGCTCCTTAAAAAATATTAAGGAGCGTTTAGCCGTTAAATATAAGAACCAATTACCCGTTAACTAAAGGCGGTTTTGTTGCATTGGCACTATTGTTACCACTACTACTATTATCACCTCCTGTAATATTTTCCCCAACTAAAGGGGACTGTGTGGTATTCACAGTAGGAACTTGTGAGTTTAGTGGGGGCGTTGTTGTTGGACCTGGTTCGGTATCATGAGGAATGAAGGGTGTTGGTGTTGTAGGTCCTGGTGCAACTGTTGTTGGAGATGAGTTCCCACCTTTTTTTCGTTTATTCCACCAACCGCCTTTGCGGAAACCGAGGATGCCGATAGTCGTCAATGCTAAAGCAACAAGAACACCAATAATTACTTTCCATTTGTGTTTATCCCACCAAGATTCTTTTTGTTTGGCTGCCTGTTCAGCAACAGCTTGTGCTTGTTCATTTTCTTTCTTTTTGTCAACAACATGCATCAATGTTCTAGAGCTTTTTCTAACAAGAGCGTCTGCTTCTCTTTGGGTTAAAGTAATTTTCCCATCTTTAACTTTACCTTTCAATTCGTCACTTTTTATTGTGATAGATAACACGTCATGAGCATCTCTGTGATATTGGACGATTGCATCAGTTGTTTTTTCGCTAGTTCTATCAATTTTTGGTTGTTTGGATGGAACAAAAGCATTTCTGTTTTGTGGTGTGTCTGAACAAATACAATAAGCTTTACCTGTAGCGGTGTCATATCCTACTAAACGAGCTTTTTTGACAGTTCCATTTCCACCAGGAACATTAACAAGAAGATGTTCCCCATCTTGTGTAGAAATCGGTACAAATGTTGCTGGTAATGCTGTTTGTTCAACAAATTGTCCTGAAAGAGCGAGTGTTCCAGAAGTGTTTTTTGCTCTAGGCTTCAAAGTCGGTTGAGTTGTTTCTACTGGAACTTTTGTGTTTTCTCCCATATTTTCCTCCTTAAAGAATTAATTAACATGAATATCTTTATGATACCACGGAAAAATGTATTTGGCAATAGAAAAAATGATTTTTTTTGTTTTTAATCTTAAAAATATTGACAAATTGTGCTTTTAACAAGAAAACACCCTGTAAATAGGGTGTTTTAGCTCTGTTTGTCTTTATGTAAAGGGTTATAGGGAGTTCCCTTGGTTTGTTAGGTTTGTTTGTGTATTTATTTGTTCATTGGTGATGTTTGTCCCTGTTAACCCAGTGTTTACTGAGGCAACACTTGCTTGATTTACACTTGTATTCGTATTTGAATTTTCATTTGCTTGTGCATTTTGTATTGCTTGTTGCAATTTCTTTTCTTCTTTTTTTTCTTGTCTGTTGTTATAAATGGCAATACCGCCCCAAGCAATACCACCCGCAACGACAAGGCCGAGCAAAATTTTCCACCAAGTTCGACTAAACCAAGACCCACTTTCTGCTCTTGAATCTTCGGCATCACCTCTTTCTTGCGTTGTTTTGAAATAGGCAATGTCATTTTCACTTGTTTTGGTTCTAAGTGCTTTTACAATACTTTCAAATTCTTTTTCACTTAAAATAACGCTAGCATTACTCCCATCTGCTTGAAGATTGATCTTTTTGTTTGTTCCTTTAAGACAGATATTTCCCTCAGCATCACTAGAGTAATAGAGTGCTGATGGTTTTTGTGTTTCATCTAACACAACAATATTACCACATTTTTCATTGCCGTCCATAAGGTTCATGATACTTTCAAGTGCGTGTGCACCAATGTAGCGTTCTTGTCCTGTACGACTGATTTTTTTGGGAATAATTAAACGTGTACCTGTTGGAGCAGGGACGGTATAATATTTTTTACCATTAACCATCTGTACTTGACTATCTAAAACACTTGTCCCTTGGGGAGCTGTTTGTTGTGGAACGCTAGTTTGAGTTGGGGCTTTTTTTGCTTTTGATGAAGTGCTTTTGGAACCCCCTGAGCTAGCTCCTCCTAATAGCCCTGTAGCACTTTTTGTTGTTCTATTTACCGTTCGAATGATTTTATTACCCTCAGTGTGTGCATCATCTATTGCATCCCCAATTTTATTAACTCTATCAAGAACGTCTACCATTTTATCCTCCTATTAAAAATTAAATTAGTTTTATTCTATCAATGTTTTTACCTTCTGTCAATAAAAACTCGTAACAAGGTGAAAAATATAAAAAAATAAGAGTTAAAAATATAATAAAATATTGACAAAATTAAAAAACGTGTTATAATACTTAAAAATATTAAAGCGGGAGATGTTATGTCGTTAAAAAATCAATTTTCAGAAAAAGAGTTTCTTTTGCAAATAGGTGATGATAAGCAGATATTAAAATTTATAAAAGAGCAGGGTGAAAAACTTGATGCAAAAACTTTTTATGATTTTTTGTATTATGCGATTCAAAAAAAGGCGGATGATGTTTTTTCCTTTTTATGTGAGTTAGTAATCGCTGGGAAATTGGATGTCAACATTAACCGTGATTTTTCAACAGGGCAAAACCCACTTTCATTGGCGGTTATGCAAAATAATTTTGATTATTTTAAAAAATTGATACTATTGGGGGCTAATCCGCATAAAGTTGTGGGACGCAATATTTTACGGTTGTCAAAAATGCTTCGTTCATTAACCGCTGTTCAAGATCATCATTTAATGAGCCCTTTGTCTGTTATGGTTGATTTAGAGCGAATTGATATGTTGAAATATATCCAAAAAGACGTGAATAAAAAAGCTTTTATTCGAGAGGCACTTCGCATTGTTGATAAAAAGGATAAAAAAGCTGTTTTAGATATTCTAACAGAAGATAGTATACTTGTTATGAAAGAAATACTTTTTGATGCCATTGAAAAAAATGATGCTCAGTGTATTGTTGGGTTATTGAAACTTGGGAAGATAACAACACTTAATTTTGTTAATAAAGAGGGGGTTTCACCGCTTATTTTAGCGGTTAGAAAAAAAGCCTATGATATTATGGATGTGTTTAAAACATGGAGAGAAGAAAAACGTATTATCTATTCTATTGATATGCCTTATAATGGGACAAACCCATTAAATGAAGCCTTGAAATTAAATGATTTAGCAATGGTCAAAAAACTCTTATTTATGGGGGCATCACCAATGGCAAAACTTGATGTTATTCAAACAGGACAGAATGGAAAGGAAACCAATCTCTCTCCGATGCACTGTTTAATGGCTCAAGTACTTGAAAATAAGGATTATGATTCACAAGCTCTTTTTTATTTAAAAAGTGTTTTTTCCGAAATGGATTTGGTGATGCATTCTGTTCATATGGCTAAGTATTTTGGCTCAAAAAAAGTTTATAATCTTTTGTTTGAAGATAAGAGTGACCTTTCTCAAGTTGATGTTTTTAAAGCTAAATTGGTTGAAGCAACACAAAAAAATGATATAGATATGGTTCAGTTTTTAATTGAACACAAGGTTTCCCCTGTTGAAAATATTGATAATGATATGGCGTTACATATTGCTTCTAAAAAAGGATATACAGATATCTTAAATATCTTTTTGAAAAATTTAACAGTTAAAAAATTGGATACACCACTTTTAAACACGACGGCTTTTGAAACAGCTGTTTGGCATAATCAAGAAAAAGCGGCTCAACAACTTTTAATGGCGGGAGCTGATGTGCCAATACGTCTAAAATCAGGTGAGCATATTTTAATGCGGTTGGTTGATTTTGATATGGCTAAAGTGCTTAAGAATGTGCTTCAAAAAAATCCGAAATTTAGAGAAGAAAAATTGTTACAACAAGTTTTGTGGCAATCAATATCCTTGTCACGGAATAAGTGTGTTAGAGTTCTTCTTGATGCCGAAATGGATATTAATTATGAAAATTATTTTGGGGTTACCCCTCTTTTGTTGGCGGTGAAAAAAAAGAATTATCAAGCTGCAATGATGCTTATTTTTCAAGGGGCTGATATTCAAGCTTTTGATAAAAAAGGGATGAATGCCTTGCATTATGCAATTCAAGGCTCACATGAATTATTTTCTAATTACTTAATTGAACGAGGGATTGATATTGATAAGCAGAATTATTTAGGCCAAACCGCTTTAATGCTTGTGATGGAAAGAGGGTTAAAAAAAGTTGTAACTAAATTGATAAAAAGTCGTGCGAACGCCTTATTAAAAGATGCAGATGGCAAAAAGGCAATTGATTATTATAAAAACTTTAAAAATAAAATAAGTCAAAAAACAATGGAAAGGGAATAAGATGGAAAATATAGATATTGATTTTAAACGTAAATGTATTGAAGATGTGATTAGATTAAATAATGGTGCAGCATTGCAGTATATGGCAAAACGCTCTAATTTAGATTTTGCTTCGCTTGTCCCTGGGAGCAATAAAACATATATGCAAATGGCAATTGATTATGGTGCGAATAAGGTTGTTGATATGTTGCTTGAATCTGATACAGATGTTTCATCTGATGAAAAGGCAAATGAAGCTTTTTCTTATTTGCTAAATGTTGAAAAAAGAACACTCCTTCATTCTGAAAATAAGCAAGAACATTCCGAAAAAATGGGTCAATTACTTATGATTGCTGGCTCTTTGATGAAAGCTTGTTCAAAATTGCAATGTTCTCTTAAAAAAAGGCGTGTTCAAACACCAATAGCTCGCTCTTTAATGAGTTATCAAGCACAAATGGGATAACTTTTTAAGCCATTGTATTGCTATCCTTTTTGGATTTTGGGGCTGTATCAGCGTTATCATCTGTGATTGCTTTAGCCGCAACTGAAGCGAGGGCATTTGTACCAGCATTGTTGCCTCCTAAAAGTGAAATGCCAAGTGTGATAAGTAATTGTGCAAGATTTTTCCCTGAAAAAAGCCCTTCTTTTTGTTTGTTGTTTGCGATGGCTTTTTCATTTTGAGCGGCATCTTTTTTTGTAGTTTCTTCCAACGCATTTGGTAACCCTTGTTGGGTGGCTAAATAGCTCTCATAGCTTTGTGTGTTGTTAAGATCGAATAATCCTTGTTGATCGGCAAGGATTATTGAACTTGATGAGCCCATAGCTCTGCCATCATTTCCCCGTCTGTTAGCGTTGGCGGCAAGACCGTTCCTTTCCCATAATTCCCATGGGAAATCATTACCTGGATCTGATTTGCGAGAGGGCGCCACATCTGAATGAGCAACCACATTTTGCGGATCAATATTATATCTATTTTTAATACTGCTTGTTAATTCTAATCCAGCTCTGATTTGTTCGGGTGTAAATGTTTGTCCACTCCCACGTTGAAACTCAATCCCTATAGAACGGGCATTGATATTTGTAACTTCTTCTCCCGTTACAAGTCGCCATTTGGCTTTGCCTGCGTGATAGGCTGAACGGTTTTCGGGAACAAATTGATAAATTTTACCATCTCTGTCGACAACATAATGCACACTGACATTTCTTTCTTTTTCAACCATAAAGCATTTAGCTGTTTCTTCCAAAGAATCTGTTTCAGTCGAATGTAAGACAATCATATCAATTGGACTATTGCGGTTACTAGAACGATAATCAGGTGAACGATAAGTTGTGCTGTCGATAATCATTTATTCCTCCGTTATTTTTACTGAGTATAGAAAAAAAATATCTATTCGTCAAATCATTTTTTTTATAAAAAGAAGCACAAAGGAATTTAAAATTTAACTTGACATAAAAGGGATTTTTTTGTATATTCTGCCCCATTAAAGTCATTGAGAAAATGACAAGAAAAGTGAATATGATAATGAAAGGAGAAAATATGTCACTTGATTCATTTTTTAATCCCGCAAGCATTGCTGTTGTCGGTGTTTCAAATGACCCTAGCAAATTAGGTGCCGTTGTTTTTAATAATGTGATTGATGCTGGTTTTGAAGGTAAGCTTTACGCTATTAACCCAAAATGTGCTGGTCAAGAACTTTATGGCAAACCATGCTATGCTTCTGTTGCTGATTTGCCAGAAGCGATGGATTTAGTCGTCGTTGTTGTCCCTGCAAAATTTACAATGCCTGTTATTGATGACGCTATTAAAAACAAAACAAAAAATATCAGCATTATTACAGCTGGCTTTGGTGAAGTTGGTAATCACGAATTAGAAGATACGATTGCAGAAAAATGTATGCAAAATGGTATTAATTTATTAGGCCCTAACTGTTTAGGACATATTTCAACATTTGACAAAGTAAATGCTAGCTTTGCTGATGGTTTCCCTTCACAAGGTAATGTTGCTTTTATTTCACAATCAGGTGCTTATTGTTCAGCATTAATGGACTGGGCTCGTGAAAAGGGGATTGGTTTTTCTCACTTTATTTCAATTGGAAATAAGGCGTTGTTAGCTGAAGATCGTTTGTTAGATGCTTTAAAGAATGATAAAAACACAACAGCTTTCATTTTCTATTTAGAATCACTTAAAAATGGGAAAGAATTTCTCCGTGTGTTAAAAGAGGTTTCAAAAACAAAACCTGTTGTGATTATGGAACCTGGTAAATCTCAAAAAGCTCAAGCTGCTAGTTTGTCACACACAGGGTCTTTAGCTCCAAACTATCGTGTGCTTGAAATTGCATTGAAAGGCTCTGGTGCTATTCAAGCTTATACAACAAGAGAATTGTTTGGTCTTTTAGAAGTATTGCAATATGCTAAACACACAGATTTCTCTGGTTCAGTTGCTATTTTAACAAATGCAGGTGGTGTTGGCGTGTTGTCCAGTGACTTGTGTGAAGATAATGGTTTAGATTTGGCTCGTCCATCAGATAAGACGATTGAAGCATTAAAAGCTGTTTTGCCAGCTGAGGCAGCTTTTGGTAACCCAATTGACGTGATCGGTGATGCAAGAGCTGACAGATACGAAGCTGCTTTAAAAGTCCTTTGTGAATCAGGGGAATATAAAAATATCATTGTTCTTTTAACACCTCAAATGGTGACTGATGCAACAGGAACAGCTGAAGCGATTGTTAAAGTTTCAAAAGAATATAATTCAGTCAATGTATTTGCTGTGTTTGTTGGCGGTGTTAAGGTTAAAGAAGGTCGTGACATCTTAGAGGCAAACAAAGTTTTGAACTATGAATATCCAATTGATGTGATTCGTTTGTTGGGTCTTTTAAAAGCTCAAATGGCATATCGCGGTGTTCAAAATGTGACGGTTGAAACAAAAGAAGTTCCATCAGCGATTATGAATGCGGTTGAAGCTGCAAAACAAGAAGGTTTGGCTTCATTACCTCAAAATGTTGTGAATATGATTATGGATCATTATGGGATTGATTATCCAAAGAGTGGCAATTTCACAGATCGTGATTCAGCATTAACATTCTGTAAAAATATTTTCCCAGCTCCAGTTGTGTTGAAACTTTCAGCACCAGATGCACTTCATAAAACAGAAATGAAGGGGATTTATTTGAATGTGAATGATGAAGCTAGCTTTGATGAAGCTTGGAATGGATTGAACGGTTCAATTCAAAAATTTGAACTCAAAGGGGCTAGTGTTCTTATTCAAGAAATGATTGTTAAAGCAACTGAAACAATTATTGGTGTCAATTCTGATAAAAACTTTGGCCGTATTATGGTCTTTGGTACAGGTGGTATTTATACAGAAGTGATGAAAGACACAACACTTCGTATCTTGCCTGCATCAGATTTTGACGCAATGATTAAAGAAACAAAAGTTGGTACAATTTTGAACGGTGTTCGTGGTGAAGATCCAAAAGCTGTTGGTCCTTTGGCTGAAACACTTAAAAAAGTGCAACAAGTTGTGCTTGAAATTCCACAAATCACATCTATTGATGCCAACCCTGCTTTGGTAACGAAAGATCGTGCCGTTGTGGTTGACTTTAAAATGTTGCTTAAATAATGAGTTGAAACAACAATAAAAAAACCGTGGAAGGGAAACCAACCACGGTTTTTTATGATAAGGGGTATCAGAATTTATATTTCATTGAAAAGTAAGGTCAACAAATGCCCCTTTTTTTACACGCATAAAATTTCGCTATAACCCAGCAAATCCGTCACTTTTAACCTATTTGTGAACCTGGTAATTTTTAACATATTTTTTCAATTTGTATTATAAATAACTATCTGATTTTATTATATTAAAAAACACAATTTAAATGAATGATTTTCCTATTTCTTAAAGCGATAAATTATTTTCTGTTTGAAAAAAGTTTTTTAATCTATTATACTCATAGTAAATTAAAAGGAGCTATGTATGAAAAAGCAAAAAATTATTTCACTGTTATCAGATTTTTTTCAATTTGACTTTTTTTTGCGTGTATTCAAACAATATGCCCACTTTGGTGGTCGGTTAGGGCGTAAAGATTTTTGGCTCTTTATCTTGACAAGTTTGATGATATATATTGGTGTTTCAAAGGTTGCTACAACATTTGAAAATGCAACGATTTTATTCGTTTTTCAAGTGGTTATGTTCCCGCCTGTTTTGTCAGCTATTGTTCGTAGATTACATGATGTCGGTAAAAGCGGGCACCTTATTCCTGGTTGTATGATAATCTCATTGATATTCTTTTTTTCAATTGGTTCCGTGTTTCAAAAAGATATGTCAATGAATCATCTTGTATATTTAGGATACGGTGCGTTATTGATAGCATGTTATCCTTTTTTATTATTGTTAAAAAAATCATCCCCTAATTTGAATAAATATGATACGATGCCTTCTCATCCTTATAAACATGGGATATTGGCAATTTTATTTATTTTGTTTTTCAGTGGGGTGGTTTATTTGTTGAAATATCAAATGGATAACCCATTAATTTTAAGTGAGGCACAAGAACCTCTTTCTCAAGCAGAAATAGAACAAATTGATAAAGTTCTTCAAAAATACCAAAAAGAGGGGAAATAACCCCTCTTTTTTCTAATCATTAACCCTCTTAATTCGTTTGTTTTTCCAAAAAGCATGCATCGCCATAGGAAAAGAAACGATATCTTTCATCAATGGCGGTTTGATAGGTTTGTTTCATCCGTTCAATCCCTGCAAAAGCACATACAAGCATAAAAAGTGTTGACCCAGATAAATGAAAGTTTGTAAACATTGCATCAATCGCTTTGAAACGATACCCAGGGGTGATGAAAATAGAAGTATCCCCTTCAAACGGATGGATAATGCCATTATCATCTGTAGCTGTTTCAAGCAATCGTAGAGAGGTTGTTCCAACACTAATAATACGTCGCCCCTCCTTTTTTGCTTGATTAAGTTTGTCTGCCACCTCTTGTGTTAAAACGCCAAATTCAGCATGCATTTTATGGTTGTCAGTATCTTCAACCTTAACGGGTAAAAAAGTGCCACCACCGACATGAAGGGTAACAAAAACTTTTTCAATCCCTTTATCCTCTAATTTTTGAAAAAGATGTTCTGTAAAATGTAAGCCTGCTGTCGGAGCGGCGACAGCCCCTTCATACTTTGCATAAATGGTTTGATAGTTAGCCTTATCTGATTGTCTGCCCCCTGTTTCACGTTTAATATAGGGGGGGAGGGGCATAATCCCAGTCTGATGGAGTGACGCCATCAAATCAGCACCACTTTTATTGAAATGCAAGATAACAGGACCTTCAATCTTTTTATCCATAACGGTAGCGAAAAAATCATCATTAAATATGATTTTATCACCAATTTTAAGTCTGCGAGAGTTTTTAATCAATGCTTCCCAATCGGCAAGGTTGAGCTGTTTAAAAAGCGTGATTTCAAAATGTGCCTCTCCTCTTGAACCATAAAGACGGGCAGGGATGACCTTTGTATCATTAAAAACAAGAATATCCTCTTTTTTTAAGATATCAGCCAAATCACTCACATGTAAATGTTCAATTTCACCATCAGGTAAAAGATGGAGTAATTTAGAACTATCTCGAGGATTAGCAGGTTCATTTGCGATTAATTCAAGTGGCATATCAAATGTAAAAATCTCAGTTTTCATATGGGGTATCCTTATTAAATTTTTGCTTGAAATTATACATTTTTTTGCTTTTTTGTCAAGTAGCTTTTTATTTGACAAGGCTGCTTTTTTATGCTATTTATAAAGCAGATTTTTTTTAGCCAAAGGAAAAGATATGAAAAAACTTTTTTTACTCTCACTTGTTGGTATGATGTCATTTTTAACAGCTTGTTCGGGGCAATATATCCACTCAACAGAACCACGTTCTGTGGTTTATATGGGCCAACCTGCAGCAGATGTGTATGAAAATTTTGGTGCACCAACACGGATTAAAAAGTTAAGACCAAATGCACAGGTTTTAATCTATCAAAAGCAAGAGATTGAAAAAGATTGGGCATATCGTTATTTCCATAGTTGTGAAATACAATTTTATATGGTGGATGATCGTGTTTCTGATTGGTATTCTACGGGTGATATGTGTGCGATTCGTTCGAATAGGTATAGTGAGGTTGACTGGGATGGACAAGATGACGGCTTGCTTTCATTTTTTACAGAAAGTCCGTTGTATAAAGATGTGCCAGAATCAGATGGCTATTATATGGATTCACGTGTACCTGCTGATGCATTTGGTGGTGCAGGTAAGAGCGTCTTTACATCACCAAACACATTTGTTATAGAAGATAGATTTTCCCCTTTTGACGAAAATGGTTATGTAACAAATAATGAAACTGTGTACGGTTATGTGGGTGATGATGGTGTTTTTGATGCCCCTAGAAAACAATTAATCGGTGGGCATCGGATTCCTGCGGACGCTTTTTAATAATCCATTTTACTAAAAAAGAGTTTAATCGTAACGGTTAGACTCTTTTTTTATTAATTAGCATAAATTAAAATAATTTTTTTGTTTCAGAAAATAACGCTTGTCAAAGCTTAAAAAAGAGTTTAAACTTTCAAAAAGTTTACGATAGGGGTTAGTATGAAAAAAAAGGATCTGAGCGTTTTGGCTCTATTTATGGCACTTGTTTTAATAGGTACAATGGCAAGTGCAAATCCGACATCGGACGATTTAAAACGTATTGAACAACAATTGCAAGAAGAACGGGCAATGCACCTTGAAACACAACGTCAATCTGATAAATTGGCGAATGAAATTCAAGCGGTTCAAAAACAAATGGTTCGCTCTGCACAAGCGGTGCAAGAAAAAGAAAATGCACTGATAGAACTTGAAAACAAGTTGGAAAATTTACGCAAGGAAGAAGAGGCTCTCTCTCAAAAATTAATCAAGTCAAAGGCTCAAACTGTGCATTTAGTAACAGCCTTGCAATCATTGGCTCTTAAACCTAAAGAACAGATTTTTTTGGAAAAGCAAGCACCAACGCAGATTTTAAGAAGTCGTATGATGCTTAATAGTTCAGTCCCAATTGCACAACAAATGACAAAAGATGTTCTTTTAGATGTCGAAAAATTGGAAGAAACAAAGGTTGAAATCCAATCTCAAATTCGTAAGGTAAAAGAAACGATGGAAAAATTGACGGCAAAAACGGATCAGATGAATGGATTGATTGCAAAAAAAACAAAATTACAGGCTGAATATGATGCCTCTCATGAACAATCAAGAAGAAAGATAGTCGCTCTTGCCAGTCAGGCACGTGATTTAAAAGAGTTGTTGCAACGCCTTGAAAAAGAACGGCAACGTCAACGAGAATTGGAGCTTAAAAAACAGCAAGAGCAAGAAGCTAGAAAACAAATGGTAAAATTTACCTCTTTTTTACCAATAGGAAGTTCGTTTGAAAAATCGAAAGGTTCCTTGCCATATCCAGTTGTTGGACAGATTGTTGAGAATTATGGCGATGTGACAATGAAAGGGATGCATGCAAAAGGATTGACCATTCAATCTAGAGCAGGTGCTATTTTAAGAGTGCCGTTTAAAGGTACAATTTTGTTTTCTGGTCCATTTAAAAGTTATGGGAATATGTTAATTATTGATTGCCAAGATGGCTATTTACTCCTTCTTGCTGGTTTAGACAGCATTAATGCTATTACAGGGCAGGAAGTTATAGCAGGAGAACCAGTCGGAAAAATGGGCTCAGAGAGGACAAAATTATATATCGAAATTCGAAAAGATGGGCAAGCAATAGATCCAAGTCCTTGGTTTCGAAAATAAAAAATAAAAGGAGTTTGAAATGAAAAGAACATTATTTTCTGCTTTGGTATGTGCAACATTGTTATCCGCTGGGTGTGCATTTGCTGATACGGCAAAATCGGATACAACTGATGGATTAAAAGATAACCCTTATGCTTTAATGGAATTATTTGGTATTGTTTATCAAGAAATTAAAAAAGATTATATTGATGAACCAACAGACAAAAAGCTGATTGAAAGTGCGATTAATGGGATGCTTACAAGTTTGGATCCGCACTCATCATATATGGCACAAGAAGAATTTGATGATTTAGAAGCAACCTCTAAGGGTGAATTTGGTGGGCTCGGTATGGAGGTAACAACGGATAAAGGTTTTGTTCGTGTTGTCTCACCAATTGATGATACGCCCGCTTATAAAGCTGGCATTCAAGCTGGTGATTATATCACGCATATTGATGGGGAAGCAGTTGTTGGTCTTTCTTTGCAAGATGCTGTTAAAAAAATGCGAGGAACGCCAGGAACAACGGTTAAACTTAAAATTTCTCGTACACAAAAAGAACCTTTTGACCTTAAATTAACAAGAGCGATTATTGTGCCAGAACCTGTTAAGTTTGAGGCAAAAGAAGATGTCGGTTATATCAGAATTTCATCATTTAATGAAAAAACGGTTGAAAAATTGCATGATGCTGTTGAAAAATTAACGGCTGAAATTGGTAAAGAAAATTTGACAGGTTTTATTATTGATGTTCGTAATAATCCTGGGGGATTGCTTGATTCAGCAATAGGTGTGGTTGATACCTTTTTGGAAAAAGGAGAGATTGTTTCAACCAGATCTCGTTTACCTGAAGAAACGATTAGAGCCTCTGCAAAAACACCAGATATGACAGATGGGAAACCTTTGGTTGTGATGATAAACGAAGGTTCTGCTTCAGCTTCTGAAATTGTGGCAGGTGCATTGCAAGACCATAAACGGGCGATTGTTGTTGGGATTAAATCCTTCGGGAAAGGTTCTGTTCAAACGGTAAAACCACTCCCAGGATTTGGAGGATTAAAGATGACAATTGCAAAATATTATACCCCAGCGGGACGTTCTATCCAAGCTAAAGGGATTGAGCCCGATATTGTAATTCCGCGTGGTAAGTTAGAGGAAGAACCTGTTATAGAAGGGTTTGGTGAACGTGATTTGCATGGAGCCCTTGCCGCAGAAGACAAAAAATCTGTTTCGAAAGAAAATAAAAAGAAAGCAGATAAAAAGAAAAAAGATATTTCACCACTTGATGCGGATAAAAAGGATGAAAAACAAGACTATCAACTCGATCGAGCAATTGATATTTTAAAAACACTAGCATATGCTCAATCAAAATAAGTGTTATGAAAATGGGATGCTTCAATGTGTTAGCATCCCATTTTTTATTGCGGTATCAAAAAATTATGCATTTTGATTGTCTTTATTATTTTGGGCAATTTTTGTGTTTGAATCATTCGTTTTAAGTGAGTTTTCCATAATTTTTGATATGATAGATCCAACAGCTGAGTTTTTTGTTAAGAGTGAGGTTGTTGCACTAACCAAAAGAGCAATGATGGCGTTTTTTGTATCATCAGTTTTTTTCTCTTGAGTTTTTGTTTGTTGCACCTCAGCCATAGCTTGATTCTTTTTTAAACTCTCAATTAAATCGGGGTTTGTTTCAGCAGTTGGTGTTTGTTGAATAGCTGTCTGGGGATTATCCACGGGTGCATGATATGATTGGCTTGCCATTGCAACGGGTTGATCTGATGATAACCCTTTTTTATAAGCAAAGGCAATGGAGCAGTTTCTTGCAAAAGCATCACCCCCCAAAACCTTGCCATTTTCCATTTTTGAAATCGCTAAAGTAAGTTCTTGCAAAACAAGGGGATTGTCTAAATTTAAAATGCTAGAATCTGTAATGGGTATCCCCTTTTGATTGAGTTGGTTAATCACAAAATCAGCGTATTCCCTTGGGTTATTTCCATCAGAGTAGGGTGCGTATTGTTTAAAAATATCATAACAGGTTCGATTGTTGTATTTTCGATACAACAGACTGTTTAAAGCTTCATACCCTTCTTCTAACGTTGTATATTGCTTTAAACCAGATTTTCCCATAATACAACCAGGGTTATTCTTTTTTTCACCAGAAGTTGCCATTTCAAATCCTTTCAGTTTCTTATCTTATTATACATCAAAAAACGATTTTATGAAAGGTTTTTATTGCCATTTTAATTGATATTTTGTAGAATAATACCATTAGGAGGTATCAGATGGAAAAGAAATATAGACCAAATGTTGGTTTGATGATTGTAAATCAATCAGGACTTGTATGGATTGGTGAACGTGTAAATGCTGAAAAGTTGGGATACAAATTTCAAATGCCTCAAGGTGGGATTGATAAAGGGGAAACAATAAAAGAGGCAGCTTTTCGTGAACTTTGGGAAGAAACAGGTATCCAAGCCTCTCAAGTTGATTTAATCAAAGTATCAGATGTATGGCATCAATATGATTTTTTTGAACCACTACAATATCAAGATGGTTTGTACCATGGGCAAAAACAAAAATGGGTTTTGTTCCGTTTTAAAGGAAATGATTCAGATTTTAATTTAAGAATAAATCCTGATGAAATAGAATTTTCTCGCTTTTTTTGGTCGCCGATTGATGAGATTGTTGATATGGTCGTGCCGTTTAAAAAAGAAGTGTATAAAGCTGTTGTTAAAGAGTTTAAGCCTTTAATTTAAACATTTTTTTTAAGGTATACACCCATAATTAACGCACTTAAAATAGCGATAATATAGAAATAAGTTAGCCCAAATACAAGTTGGTATTTTGTTCCAATAAGATAAATGATTAATATCACACTCCATATTGGGGTTAAAATACGTCCCCAGACGTGTTTTTCCAAACCATTGTGGAACAAAGGACCAATAACTGTTAATAAAAGATATAAAAATAAAAAACTAAAAACAGATAATAATGTGATAATAATGCTTAAAAAAACAGCTTGAAGATAAAAAGCGTTATGCATTAATTGATTTAACTGTGCAACCGTAAATGTTCCAATTAAGCCTTTTTCTCGTAAGGTAAAAAGGGCTTGTGCAATAATGACCTGAGTGTAATTTGTGGCATTAATTTTTTCAATTTTGAGACTTTCTTGTATATTTTTAATGTCACTGTCTGGTGTTGCAATCAAAGAGACAAGAGATTGAATTTCTTGTGTTTCTAAGCTTTTTTGAAACGGAGAAACAATCTGCAATGATAACAAAATTGCAACAAGGAATGATAAAGGGATAATAATTTTTAATCCAATTCCCTTTTGAAAGACAAATGCCTTAAATCGACTTAAAAACATAACATATCCATAAAAAAGGAAAAATTAAATGGTGGAGTTAAGGGGGGTCGAACCCCTGGCCTCTGCATTGCGAACGCAGCGCTCTACCAACTGAGCTATAACCCCACAAGCAAGCCTTATCCTACAGGTATTCATATCTCTTGTCAAGATAAAATTAAAGAGGATTGATTTTTTTTGGTAGTTGTGTTACGAAAATAGGTAAGGAGAAATTATAAATGCGTTGTTTAAAAAAAAATTTATTTTTTAGTGTGATTATACTTATGTGTATTTGTTTGATTACGCCTTATTTGATAGGGCAGTGGATGCTTAAAAAAGTTCCAGAGTATTTAAGTATAACGAAGCAGTATGGTATCAATCTTACATATCAAAATGCAACAGCACCTTTTTGTTTTTTGTGTGTTAAGCTTGTTGTCAATAAGACAGAGGCATATCTTTTAAATCAATCGATTGATTTGGGAAATGTTACAATCCAAATGCCAATATGGGATTGGCGTTTGTTTTATTTTGATTCCTCTCCTATTGATAGAAAACAAAATTATTTAAAAGCAACAGGATGTTTTAAAAAAGGGAATATTCAAGTTTCAAGTATGCAAACAAGATGGGATAATTTAGAAACAAATCTTGCAGGATATATCAATTTAAATAATAAGGTGCTTTCCTTAAAAGGACAGGCATCAAATTTATTAGATTTTATTAACCCATACGTTCCAAAAGCCGTGTCCGTATTTTTACCATTGGTGATTAAAAACACAGCTCAAGATATTGAAATTGATACATATCAGCAATATTTACGGGTAAATAAAGTCCCTATTTTGAATTTGATTAAGTTTTAAATACCATTTGGACAATATTTTTTGTAAATAGAGTCCATGGCTGGTTTGTGATATAGGTTTTTGTAATTTGTCTTTTCAATTTCTTTTGTGATAATACAAAATTGTTGGTTGGATAATTGGTACCTAAAAAGGTGAACCTTTTCTTTAAACAAAGGGGTTAGTGTATAATCGATAAATTGGTTGAAACTATGAGCTTGTTTTCCGCCATCATAGTTCTTTTTTGAAAAAATATCTTGAATAACAAGCGGTTCAGAAAGATTTGTAATTTTGCCACCTTTTTCAATAATATTATACCAAAAAGCCGTATCTTCAGCAGCATCATATTGAGGTGCGTAATTTAATTTATGGTGTTTTAAAAAAGAATGTCTAATTAATGTTGTTGGATGATAGACTGGAACTTGAAAGAGTGATAATATAGCACTTTCTTCAGAAGATGAACTTAATCTTTTTATTTCGTTGCTATTTGGTAGTTGAATGGCTGTACCTAGAACAGTAATATCAGGGTGGATGTCCATATACTGGACTTGTTTTTCTATGCGAGTGGGGAGGGATATGTCGTCATCATCCATTCTTGCAATATATTTTCCTTTTGCAATTTTTAATGCTTTATTAAGAGAAGTAACAATACCCATGTTCGAGTCGTTTCTTAAAATTTTAATTCGAGGATCTTTCTTTTTGTATGCATTCAAAATGGCATCGGTTTTATCGCTTGACCCATCATTTATAATTATAAATTCAAAGTAAGGATAGGTTTGAGAAAGGATAGATTCAATCGCATTGGGTAGGCAATATCCCCGATTGTAAGTTGGCATAATAATGCTGACAAGAGGTTTTCTTAGGATAAAACGCTTAATAACAGTTGAATTCTCCCCTTGCATGATCATGAAACAAAAGACAGAAATAAAAATAAAGGAAACAATTAAGAGAAACTTAAATTTTTGCATGCAAATACATTAAGTTAGGATTCTAAAATATCTTCAACAGCAAGTTTTTTTTGCCCAGTTGCATCAAAAAGAGTTTGCCGAATGGTACCTTTTGCAAGTCCTTTGATGTGTGATTGGCATTTTTTTTCAATGGTACCGTCAGCTCTAAAAAAAGTTTTTAATATGCTACCATCAGCCATATCTTCTTGTGTTGAAATGATGGATTTTCCCTTTTCATCATAAATAGATGTCTTTGTCATACCCAAAGCATCTGTATCGATTCGTTTAAGCAAGGTTCTCCCATCTGGTTGAAAATAAAATGTTTCAGTTATATCAATAGGGTATTGTGTTTTAACTTTTTCAACAGTTTTTCCATCTGGACAAAAATGGGTAGAAATGATGGTTTCTTCATTTTTTTCATGAATTGAAATAAGCGTTTTCCCATCACCTTGATAGAGCATTTTTTTATTAAATGTTGTCACTTCAACCGTTTTGGGTTGTAACCCGTTTGACTTATACTTTGTTAAAATTGTTTTATCATCGTATTCTTCCAGTGTGTCAAGAATAAGACCTCTTGAGCTGTCAATATAACGAATCGTTTTGGTTGCATCACTGGTTTTTGTTTTCACAACTAAAATACCATTAATCATTTGTGCAGTTGTTTCATTCATTGAGAAAATCCTTTGTTTACCTATTATAAGTATTAATGCAAAGAAAAACATAAGAGTCAAGAAAAATATCAAAAAAAAGAGCGTTGAAAAACGCTCTTTTTGTAAGGGTAGAAAAGTATTAATTTTTATTAATTAAGAATATTTCAACACGACGATTTTGTTCTCTGCCTTGTGCGGTTGCATTTGAAGCAATTGGATTTTGAGGACCTAATCCATCAGTGATGATTCTATCGGCTGAAACGCCTTGAAGTCTTAAGTAATTTGAAACAGCATTTGCCCTGCGTAAGGATAAGGTGTTGTTATAAGCAAGCGAACCTGTATTATCAGTATATCCGACAATTTGAACCATGGTTTTGTTGTATTCTTTAATGACTTTAGCAATAGAGTTCAATGTTGGTGCAAATGAAGGTTGAATGGTTGCTTCATTTGAGCCAAATGTAATGTTGCCAGGCATGATAAGTTGTACTTGTCCATTTTGGCTAATTACTTGTACACCTGTACCTAAGAGTTCTTGACGTAATCTTTTTGCTTGTACATCCATATAAGCCCCAGAGCCTGCACCAACCAAAGCACCAGCACCAGCACCGATAAGAGCACCTTTTTTGCCACCAATAATAGCACCAAGTCCTGCACCAGCTGCGGTTCCTATCCCTGTTCCCCATGCTGTTTTTGAAACTTGACTTTCCCCTGTATAAGGATTTGTTGCACAAGCACTTAAAACGCTTGCAAGCATAACTGATAAAATAAGTGATTTAATTTTCATGTATTTTCCTTTCTTATGCGATTTGTAATTCTTCTTTTAATTTTTTGCGATAATCATCTAATGAAATCATATCAGGATCTGATTTTCTTTTCTTTTTAACTGGAATATGCCAAAATGTCCACCCGTTACAAGAGGCAATGCCTTGTAATTTTGCCCCAACTTGATGAATAGATCCTTGATATTCCCCCGTCTTGAGGGAACCATCTGCTCGTACGATAGCTGAAAATCTTTTTTTTACGTCAAAAACTTTTTGCCCAGGTTTAATAAGGCCATGCTCAATAACAGAGCCAAAGGGAATCCTTGGTTCTGCTTTTTTAGCTGGAAGTGGTTCATAAAGTGTATCATCAATAATATCTGGGATAGCATCTAAGCGTTTTTTTGCATACTTAATATATTTTGCCTCTTTTTCAATACCAATGTATTTTCGCCCAAGTTTTTTAGCAACAGCACCTGTTGTTCCTGTGCCAAAGAAAGGATCTAAAATCACATCACCAGGGTTTGTGGAGGCTAAAATAACGCGATAGAGTAAACTTTCTGGTTTTTGTGTTGTGTGAACTTTTTTACCCGCTTTGTTTTTTAATCGTTCATTTCCATTACAGATGGGTAAAAACCAATCCGATCTCATTTGTAAATCATCATTAAATGCTTTCATACTTTCATAATTAAAAGTGTATTTTGATTTATCTGATTTTGAACACCAAATGAGGGTTTCATGTGCATTTGTAAAACGCGTCCCTTTAAAATTAGGCATTGGGTTTGTCTTTACCCAGATAATATCGTTTAATACCCAAAAGTTAAGATTTTGTAAGTGATAGCCGACTCTAAAAATATTGTGATATGAACCGATAACCCAAATAGTCCCATTCTCTTTTAAAATACGACGTGCTTCAGTCAGCCATGTTAAAGTGAATGTATCGTAAGAGGCAAAATCATCAAATTTATCCCAAGAATCTGTGACAGCGTCTACATGGGTTGCATCGGGGCGTAATAAATCACCACCGAGTTGCATAAAATAAGGAGGGTCGGCAAAAATAACATCAACAGAGTTATCGGGGATTTTTTTCATCACCTCAAGACTGTTTCCATGTATAATTGTATTTAATTTCATTTTACTTACACTCCTTTTGATTCCTTATAGCATACTTTAACAAATAAAAGTAAGTAAATTCTTAACAAAATTTAAAAAAAATAACATTTTTTTGTGATTTTTACAAAAATACTTTTTACGCTTGCAAAAAAAATAAATTTGGTCTAAAATGCCCCCGTTTAAACTTAAATGATCATTTTTGTTGTTTTAAGGAAAGAATATGCAAACATTTATTTTAACTATTCATATTATATTGGCTATATGCATTACAATTTTTGTGTTGTTACAACGGTCTGAGGGCGGTGCTTTAGGGGCCCTTGGTGGTGGACAAGGCGGTTCTGGTTTGTTTACAGGACGTCAAGCTGGTAATTTTTTGTCACGCATGACAGCTTATTTTTTTGTTGGCTTTATTATTACAAGTTTAACACTTGTTATTATGGCTAAAAATATGGGGGAAGTTGAAAAGGTTAATATCATTCCAACAACTTCACAAACAGAGCAATCAACTGATAAATAATGAGGCTTTCTATGCAAAAACAAGTTGATGTTGCAGGTATTCAATTTTCAAATGAGTTGCCATTTGTGTTGATTGCTGGGCCATGCCAGATGGAAAGTCATTCTCATGGATTAGAAATGGCTGAGGCTTTGGTATCATTGACAACAAAGCTTCATATTCCATTTATTTTTAAAGCTTCTTTTGATAAAGCGAATAGGACCAGTATCAATGGAATTCGTGGTATGGGGCTTGAAAAGGCAATGGTTGCTTTTCAAGATATTAAAGCAAAGTTTCGTTGCCCTGTGATTACAGATATTCATGAACCATTCCAATGTGCTGAAGCTGCCAAGGTGGTAGATGTATTGCAAATTCCAGCGTTTTTGTGTCGTCAAACAGATTTACTTGTTGCCGCGGGAAAAACAGGTGCCGCCATTAATATTAAAAAAGGGCAATTTTTAGCCCCATGGGATATGAAAAATGTGGTGGCAAAATTAGAAAGCACGGGTAATAATCGTCTGTTGTTAACAGAACGGGGTGTTTCATTTGGGTACAACACATTGGTTGTTGATATGCGATCATTGCCGATTATGAAACAAACGGGTTACCCTGTGATTTTTGATGCGACACACTCTGTGCAACAACCTGGGGGACAAGGCTCATCAAGCGGTGGACAAAGAGAATTTGCTCCAATCTTGGCGAATGCTGCTATTTCAACGGGGATTGCTGGTGTGTTTATTGAAACACATGAAACACCCGATACAGCACCAAGTGATGGACCAAACATGATTCCACTTAGCCAAATGGAAGCTGTTTTGACAAAGTTGAAAGCCTTTGATTCAATTGCAAAGGGAAGATAAAAAAATTTTTATTAATTTTAACTCAAGATAAGGAGAAAAATAATGAGTGAAATTATTGATATTCAAGCAAGAGAAATTTTAGATTCACGCGGTACACCAACGGTTGAAGTTGATGTTGTATTGGAAGACGGCTCTTTTGGTAGAGCTGCTGTTCCAAGTGGTGCTTCAACAGGTGTGCATGAAGCTGTTGAATTGCGTGATGGTGACAAATCACGTTTCGGAGGAAAGGGTGTTTTAAAAGCTGTTAATGCTGTTAATACAGAACTCTATGATGCTATTGTTGGTATGCCAGCTGATGAACAAATCGAAATCGATCGTGAAATGATTGCATTAGATGGTACAGAAAATAAAGGTCGCTTGGGTGCAAATGCTATTTTAGGTGTTTCACTTGCAATTGCAAAAGCAGCTGCTGAAAGTGCTGGTTTACCACTTTATCGCTACATTGGCGGGACTTTGGCTCACGTTTTACCAGTTCCAATGATGAACATTTTAAATGGTGGTAAACATGCTGATAACCCAATTGATATTCAAGAATTTATGATTATGCCAGTTGGTGCTTCTTCTTGTTCAGAAGCAATCCGTATGGGTGCTGAAATCTTCCAAGCTTTAAAAACAAATCTTAAAAAAGCTGGTATGAACACAAACGTTGGGGATGAAGGTGGCTTTGCTCCAAACATTGGTTCTGCAAAAGAAGCTTTAACTTTTATCGTTAACGCTATTGAAACAGCTGGTTACAAACCAGGTGATGATGTCGTTTTGGCATTGGATGCTGCTTCTTCAGAATTCTATGGTGAAGATGGTAAATATCATTTAGAAGGCGAAGGAAAAGTTTTAACATCAGCTGAACTTGTTAAATACTATGAAGAACTCGTTAATGAATTCCCTGTTATGTCAATTGAAGATGGTATGGCTGAAGACGATTGGGAAGGTTGGGATATGCTTACAAAAACATTGGGCAACCGTATCCAACTCGTTGGGGATGACTTGTTTGTTACAAACACAAAACGTTTGAAAATGGGTATTGAACGCAAAGTTGCAAACTCAATCTTAATTAAAGTGAACCAAATTGGTTCATTGACAGAAACACTCGAATCTGTTGATATGGCTCATAGAGCAGGTTACACAGCTGTTTTATCTCACCGTTCAGGTGAAACAGAAGATGCAACAATTGCAGATATCGCAGTTGCAACAGGTTGTGGACAAATCAAAACAGGTTCATTGTCACGTTCAGACCGTTTGGCAAAATACAATCAACTCATTCGTATTGAACAAGAATTAGGGGATACAGCTCAATATGCTGGTCGTTCAATTTTTGCTACAAAACAAAAATAATTGACTGTAATAAAAATGCACCCCAATGCTTTAAAAGTGTTGGGGTGTTTTTTTACCAGTCTTGTCTATTTATAAATCGGCGAAGGGTTGTTCTTTCAACCCCCATTAAGTGGGCAATTTGAGATTTTGATACACCTTGGCATAATAATTCTTTAATTTTTTCTTTGCTATCTGTTAGTTTTAATTTTTTGTTGCGAGAAGAAACAGGACGCCCTAGTTTTTTGCCTTTTGCTCTAATTGTTTCAAGCGAGGCTTTTGTGCGTTGAGAAATAAGACTACGTTCAATTTCTGCCGAAACGCTAAAGGTAAAAGCCATAATTTTTGATTGTAGATCATTGCCTAGTTGATAGTTTTCTTTTATCGTCCAAACTTGGCATCCTTCATTAAGGCATATTTCCAAGATTTTAAGAACTTCAAGAATAGAACGGCCTAATCTTGATATTTCACAAGCAATCAGAATATCATCTTTTTTTATTTGATTTAACAAAACACCTAATTTTCTTTTTTCGAGTGGTTTTCTTGATGAAATAGTTTCAGTAACCCAGTGTGTGATTTTGATATTTTTTAAACGAGCAAATTGTTGAATTTCCCGTTTCTGATGTTCACCAGTTTGTTTATCAGTTGATACACGAATATAACCTATGATTGCCATTTTATTCTCCTTTATAATGATGTTAAAAAATGAGTTATTTTAAGGAACGATAAAATCAACCACTTTTTACTAACGTAGTATTTTTTTATTTTTTTTCATATCTTCTTGTTTTTTTTTATAAAAACAGGGTTGTAAAAATTTTATTGATAAATATTTTTTTATATTAAGAGATACTGAGCATAATCGTTCCTTTATGTTATCCATAATGTATATCTATTTATGTATTTATTGAAGGGGGATTTATGCAGAAAATATATACATTTTTATTCGCTACAACATGTTTTTCATATTCTGCTTGGGCTGAACCATTAGCGGTCACATCTTTTTCGGATTTGATTGTGGAATTAGAGAATAATTCAACTGCCTCAGTTGTTTTTGATGCAACAGGTATTCAAAATATTGATGGATATTTGACCATTAAAGAGGAGCAGTCGGTTGATTTAGAAAATATTTCTTCATGGAAAAATTCAAATAAAACATTTGAAATTTCAGGCAATGAATACACAGCAGGGACAATCCCTAGCTTGGGAGGAAGTAATCCTGATGGGATTGGAAAAGAAAGATTAATTATGAATTATGGCTCGCTGAGTATAAAAGGAGCAGATGTCAACAACAATAATTTTTTAACATCTTCAAAACCAAATAGTGGTTATGCCCAATGGGGAGCTGCATTTATTCAAAATAAAGGTGTTATTACAGAATTATCGAATGTTATTGTCCGTGACAACAAGGTTGATACATTAAAAAAACATGATTTTTGGGGTGGACTTATTTCAAATCTTGATGGTGGCGAGATAAAGTCCATTAAAAATAGTTCATTTTCTAATAATGAATTTTTAACGCAGCAGAGTGCTCCTCATGGTGCTGTCATATATAATGGTTCGAATATTGGAGAGATAGAAAATGTTGTCTTTGAAAATAACCATATGCAAGCATTTCTAAATAATAGTGGTGGTGAGCATGGTACTGTGATTGACAACAACCAATATGGTGTTATTAAAAAGATTTCAAATGTAAAATTTATAAATAATAGTGCTCAAAAGAAAGGCAATAATGCCTCTGGACATGTTTCGGGCAGTGCAATTGATAATTATCATATCATTGAGAAAATTTCTGATACGGAATTTAAAGGCAATTTTGTTTATGCTGAATCAAAAAGTGTTCCTGTTATGGGGGGTGCTATTAAAAATTTATATTATTCAGATGCTCAGGGGGCTTCAGGTCGAATTGATGAAATTGTTAATGTTGATTTTATTAATAATTATGCAAAAAATACACAAGGGATGGCATATGGTGGTGCTTTTGCAACAGGTGATGGCAAAAGGGGAATGTCATCTACTCAAAAAATGATTGGAGTGACATTTAAAGACAATTATGCACAAGGTGATGGCCTAACAGATGGTACCTCAGGTGGTGCTTTGGGCGGTGGAATTTATAATACAGGTTCTATTGGTGAGTTAAATGGTGAATTTGATGGGAATAAGGCGTTAAGCAAAAATGCCATTGCCCAAGGTGGGGCAATTTACAATAGTGGGATCATTACAAAAATAATTGATTCTGATTTTGTTGGTAATATCGCCCAAGGGGGAACACAATCCTTAGGGGGTGCGATTTATAATACAGGATCTATTTCTTTTGCTGGTATAAATGTTTTCAAGGGGAATAAAACAGGGAATTCATTTAACGATATTCATAATGATGGTAGTATTACAGTAGATGGAAATTTAACGCTAGACGGTGGGATTACAGGTTCTGGCGATATCACATTTAAAGAAGGTGCCTCATTGACGGCCGAACTAACAAAAACAATGATTTTGGCAAATTCTGTTTCTTTTGAAGGTTCAAATAATGTGACATTTAAAATTAACAGTGATTTAAAAGATCAAGAATATGATTTTATTACAGCGACTTTAAGTGGTGTTGAAAATGTAAATGTGATGGAAAATTTACTTTATGATTTAAGGTTAACTGATTTAGGTAAGGTTTCTGTTACCAAAAAAGAAATTAGCTCGGTGGAAAATACGTTAGCTGCAAAACTTGATGACAAGTCAGCTAAAATTATAACCGCTGTTTTAATGGCTGAAGATTCAAGTGAAAATTCTATCAAACAAATAAGCGGTTCTTTTTCCGATTTAATTCAAGAGGGACGTTATCAATCAGCACGTTCTGCAGCTTATGCGTTAACCCCTTCTGATTCTGGTTATGTTAAGGAATTGGCTAAATCAGTGAATACACTTTTGCTCGATATGACAAATCGGCGTATGGCATCAATCGGTCGTTCTGGTGGTGATAGCCTAAATGATGCGTCACTTTGGGTTAAAGGTGTTTATAATCAATCTGAAAAAGAAACAACATCAACTGAAGGCTTTAAAATGAATACAACAGGTATTGTTTTGAGTGCAGATAGAAAATTTAATGATGTAACAGTTGGTGTTGGGTATGCGTATACGAATACAGATGCAGATGTTGGTCAAAAAGAAACAACTGTTAATGGGCATAATTTCTTTGTTTATGGGAATTATCAACCCAATCGTTGGTTTGTAGATCTCTTGGCAAATATGGGATATAATAAATATAAAGAGAAAAAATATCCAATGAATTTAGAATTGCGTTCCGAATTTGATGTCAAGACATATTCCTTTAATTTAATGACAGGGTATGATTTTGTAAATGGACTAACACCATTGGCAGGTGTACGCTATTTGTCAGTACATCAAGATAGCTATTTTGATGGTTTACAACGTGTTGGGGCTGAAAATGATGCGGTGATAACAGCTGTTATGGGTGGAAAGTATACCCATCACTTTGATTGTGTAAATGGTGTTAATATCCAATCTGTTGCTCAAATTTTGGCGACTTATGATATTGTTGCTGATGATAATTATGCTCATGTTTCGGTATTAGATGGTGGAACATATCAAATTGAGGGTGATTCGTTAGCTAAATTTGGTATTGAAGGTAAATTAGGTGTTACAGCGACACTGGATAATTTTGATATCGGCTTAGATTATTTAGGTGGATTTAAAAAGGATTATCAAAATCATACAGGTGTCGTTAAAGCAACATATCACTTTTAAATAACAAAAAAACACCCCAGTTCTTTTATAGGATTGGGGTGTTTTTGTAAACTTTAGTATATCTTTAATCGTTGCTTTTAATTATTTGATTATTCAATAAAATAGTCATCAAAACCGTCTGTTTTTGTCTGAAGTGCTTGTTGGGCAATTTCATAACTAAATCCAGCACGAGCAAGGGCGGCTAAATCCTTTTGATAAAAAGCATTGGCATCTTTGCTTCTAAATTGTCCTTTTTTATGTTTTTTCAACCACTTTTCAGCCCTTGTTAAATCAGAAGATTTATTTTCTTCATCATACTTATTTAATAATTCTTGACTGATATCATTTGATATCCCGCAAGCTTTAAGCTTGTTTAAAATAAAAGATTTTGATTTTCCCGCTTGAGAGAGATTTTTAATTTGTATTTTTGCAAAACGTTCATCGTTTAAATATCCCAAATCTTCCACCCGTTTAATCACGTTTTGAATAAGTGCAGGGGTGTTATCGGGTATAATTGCACCTTTTAATTTTTCTTTTTGAATCCGCCTTTCAAGCATTTGTTTGACTTTAAATTTAGATGAATCAAATCGTTCCAAATAAAAAAGCGTGATATTATATAAGCGTTGTTCCGTTATTTGTTTTGCCATTTTTACCTCATTATTATAAAAAGAAGTCTAAAATACTTTTTTAACATTGACAAGAAAAAACCTTTTTATCATAATATAAAAAAACTATTAAAGGAGAAAATTATGGACTCAATAATGCCATTTGTGCTTGAAAATTTACGGTTTAAAGGTGTTTATATCGGTGCTGATACGGCAATACAAGAAATTTTAGATTGTCATTCCTATCCCATTGTGGTTCAAAAGGTATTGGCTGAAGCGACAGTTCTTGCTATCGCATTAGCCCAAAGCATCAAATATCAAGGTGTTTTTTCACTTGAGGTTCGCTCCAGTGGCCCTGTTACGTCGCTTTATGTGAATGTAACACATGATAAACAGGTTCGAGCCTATGCCACATTTGATGAAAAGGCTTTGCCATCTGAAGATGATATGAAAAACGAAACCCTCTTTGGGAATGGTGAGCTTTTATTTTCTGTGACACAAATCGGGCAACAGCCGTATCAAGGAATTGTCCTTTTAAAAGGGGATACTTTGGTCGATACGGTTCTTGATTATTTTAAGCTTTCAGAACAGATTAAAACCGAATTAATTGTTCGGCAAAAAGGGGTTCAAACCCGTTGTTTAATGTTGCAACAAATGCCTTTAAAAGCAGGGGATGATAAAGAAGAAGTTGCAAATCTCTATGAAACGGCTACTGTTTTAATGAATAGTGTGAAAGATACGGAACTTTTCTATGAAAATTTATCTCCCGAAAAATTGCTTTATCGTTTATTCCATGCAAATGATTTGACCGTTTATGAGCCAACAACGCCCGTTTTTTCGTGCCCTTGCCATAAAGATAAAATGAAACGCTTTTTATCAAAATTAGATGCTAAAGAGCGGGAAGATTTGTATCAAGATGGTCAAATTGTGACGGAATGTCAGTTTTGTCAACGACAATATGTCTTTAAGCATGAGGATTTTTAAATGAAATATTTTGCCTTTTTTGTATTAGGGTTTTGTTTATTGGGATGCACGGCTCCTAAATTGCATCAATTTAGTGTGGATACCTTTCAAAATCAAACACCTGTTCAAATGAAGGTAAAAGAAATTGTCATTTCAAATCAAGTTGCTCAGTTTGATAAATTACCCCATATTGAAAATGAAATGCCAATAACCCCAAAAAATGTGTTGGAAGATTGGGCAAAAAATCGTTTTTATCCTGTAAATTCATCTAAGAAAGCTGATGTAATGCAAGTTGTAATTGAAAAGGCGTATATGACGAAAAAAGATGAAAAATCAGAAAATTGGTATACATTTGATAATGAAAAGTATCATTTAAGTTATGCTGTAAGGGTTGATTTTTTGTTAAATAAAGATGTTGTATATACGTTAGATGTTGGTGGATTTGAAAGTTCCTCTTTGCCAAAACGCAGTTCCTTAAGTGATAAAGAAAAAACGTTTGAAAAAATGATGAATCAAATGGTTCAAAAAGTTAATCATCAAATTTTGTTGCAAATGCCACCTCAAATGATAGTAAAGGGGCATTAAAAATAAAATGAAGACTCGTCTCTTTTTTAATGAGGAAGAACATAAAGGCATTTTGTTTATTATGGCCTTTATTTTGGGTATTTTAACATATTTTTCTTTGCCATTTGAACCGTTGTTTTTAGATGTTATGTTATTGATGGGGCTTTTATGTGTTGCCTTTATTATTGCATATATGCTTAAACGGTTTCATTTTATAACATTTTTCTTGTTTATGTTTATGCTTGGTATTGGGGTGAGTACATGGCATACATCAATAACAAACACACGATTTTTATCTCAGCCAGTTACTCATGTGCAGGTTTTAGGTGAGGTGGAGTCGGTTAAAAATAAAATTACAAGTGCCGAGGTTGTTCTCAAAAATGTTTCAATTTTAGGTATGAACAACCAACAGACACCTGAAAAAATAAAAGTTTGGGTACCATTAAAGGCTGTTAAGTTAGGATATGAAAAACAAACGCTCCTAGCTTGTGCAGATGAAAATAGACTTGATCATTTTTCAAATATGCGTGGATTGGAAAAGAAAAGTAAACGTGTTTCAACAGATACCTGCTTGTATAAACGCCCTCAGCCTGCCATTCTTGAAAAAGGGGACATGATAAAGGGGATGGCTTTTCAACTTAATCCGCCTGCGATGCCACAAGTAATTAATGGACACAATCAGGCAAGAACTCTATTTTTTGATAAAATCGGTGGTGTTGCCTCTTTTTCAGAATGTTATATTCTAAAAAAGAATGTGCAAAAAATGGATCTCTTATCTTTGATAAAACAAACAATACAAAATAAAATTTCATTTTTAAAAACAGATACAAAAGGGGTTGTTAATGCTCTTATTTTAGGTGAGCAAGGTCAAGTGTCAACATCTGTTGAAACGCTTTATCGGGCATTAGGATTAACGCATATTTTGTCTGTTTCAGGTTTTCATATTGCTTTAATAACACTTTTAATTTACAATCTAGTTCGCTATTTATTAACATTTATTTTTTTAAAAACAAACGTTTCTCCTGTGTTAATTCGTCGATTAAGTGCTGTTGCGGGATTGTTTGTTTCATTTTTATATGTGATTTTATCAGGAGCTGAACCGCCAGCTGTTCGCTCATTTATTATGATTTTATTTTTATTTATGTGCTTTTTCTTTTATCGTAATACATTTTCGGTTCGAACAATTTTTATTACCGCGTTTTTGTTGCTTTGCTATAAACCTGTTCTTTTACTGAGTGCTGGCTTTCAGCTTTCATTTATTGCTGTTTTGTCGTTATGTGTGTTGGTAAAAGAATTTTCGAATCGCTTAAAATCATTGACCTTGATGCACCCAATTTTAAGTTTTTTATTGGGTTTGCTATTATTGAACACATTGGTAACATTGGCAACACTTCCCTTTGTTGGGTATCATTTCCATAAAATAGCTCTTTATGGGATTGTTGGTAATTTAGCATTAAGCTTTGTTTTTTCATTTCTGATTATGCCATTGCTGATTTGTTCTGTCTTTTTAATGCCATTTGGATATGAAAAAAATGTCCTTCTTTTAACGGAAGATATTTTGTCATTGGTACATAACATGGGTGAAAAAATCACACTTTTGCCACATTGGATGATACCTGTTCCTTATTTTGCTACATGGGGATTGGTGTTATTTGCTTTTGGTTTTATCTTGTTTTGTGTTTTAAAGAAAAAGGCCCGTTTAATGGGTGTGGTCATGATGTTGTTGGCACCACTTGCATTTTTTACATCGCCCAAAGCAGATCTTATTTTAGCAAGGGAGGGGCGTTTAATCGCTGTTCGGCAAGAAAATGGGCAACTTTTATTAAATGAAAGTTATCGTCATCGTTTTGTTTCAGATATGCTTTTATTGCAAGAGGGTATTTTGCCAGAACACTATCAAAATAATCAATTGTTTCAGCCAAATTTGTTAAAAATTAAAGGAAAAACGATCGCTTTTTTGCCTGATAGTTGTGAAAAAGCAGATATGACTTTTGCGGTCAAAAAGAAGGATTATAGCCATTGTCCTAACCTTTATTTAAAAGAAAAATTACAAGAGATGGGAACGGTTATGTTTTTTATTCAAGATGATGAAATAAGTTTTAAATCGTTGAATGAGATTGATTTGCATCGACCTTGGAATATTAAAAATCAAAATAAATCATTTTAGTGTTGTAATTTGAAGATAATTTATATAAAATAAACCCTAAAAAAGGAATGAAAATGAAAAAATATGTTATTATAAGCAGTGCATTTTTGTTGTTGTGTGGGTGTGCTCAACCTAAAAATCAATTACAATTTTCGCCTAATCAAACACCTGTGATGGAAAAGAGGGACTTGATTGGCAGGTCTGCGGGTGAGGTGATTGAAACTTTTGGTACGCCTCGAACTGTTTTAACAGAAAAACCGCATCAGGTTTGGACATATCGCAAAAATCAATGTATCACATTGGTTTATTTTGATGAAAGTGAAAGAGTTTGTTTTGCAGAGGAGCGTGGCACATGTCCCGCTGTTATTGCATTGAATGAGATGAAGGAGAATAATAATGGCACAAAAGGTGACGCCTAAAATTTTAGCAGGGTTTATGGAATTATTACCCTCAGAACAGTTGGTTTTTGATGAAATGAAAGCATTGATTGAAAAAACATATCAATCATTTGGCTTTGTTTCACTAGATACGCCTGTTTTAGAGTTGTCAGATGTCTTGTTGGCAAAAGCTGGTGGTGAAACTGAAAAACAAATTTATCGCTTTAATAAAGGGGATAATGACCTTTGTATGCGTTTTGATTTAACCGTTCCATTGGCAAGATATGTGGCACAACATCAAAATGACTTAACATTTCCTTTTAAAAGATATCAAGTTTCAAAAGTTTATCGTGGTGAACGGCCACAAAAAGGGCGTTTTCGTGAGTTTTATCAAGCTGATATCGATATTATTGGGAGTGAAAAATTATCCGTTATTTATGATGCAGAAATGCCCGCTATCATGTATCATGTTTTTCAAAAATTAGGGTTGGAGCGTTTTTGCATTAAAATGAACAACCGTAAATTAATGAATGGTTTTTATGAAAGTTTAAATTTGACCCAAGAAGCACCTGAAATTTCTCGTATTATTGATAAAATGGATAAGATTGGGATCGAAAATGTAAAGGCTTGTTTGAAAGATTTAAATTTATCAGATGAGCTGATTGAAAAAATCGTTTCATTTACAGCAATTAATGGCAAAGCAACTGATGTATTGGCAAAGGTTAAAACGGTTGGTATACAAAATGATATGTTTGAAACGGGCTTAAATGAGTTAGAAATTGTCGCCAATGCCATGCAGGATTTGGGTGTACCAGAAACACATTTTGAAATTGATCTTAAAATTACCCGTGGATTAGATTATTATACAGGGACGGTTTATGAAACGTTTGTTGATGGGCACCAAGGATGGGGGTCTATTTGCTCAGGCGGTCGGTATGAGAATTTAGCAGGATATTATACGGATAGAAAGCTTCCAGGTGTTGGTATGAGTATTGGATTGACAAGGTTTTTTGATTTGTTAAGAGATCAAAAAATGATTACGCCACAAAAATCAACAGCGGCTGATGTGCTTATTTTGCCTATGGATGAAAATGCAACGGCATATGCGTTGAAATTGGCACATTTATTAAGAACGAATGATATCAATGTTCAAACATATGCGTCTGATGGAAAGTTTAAAAATAAAATGGTCTATGCCAATAAAGTAGGGGTTCCATTTGTGATTGTTTTGGGAGAGGATGAAGTTGCAAACAAGACTGTTGCACTTAAAAATATGCAATCAGGTTTGCAAGAATTAGTCGCTTATGACCAAGTGGCGGATGTGTTGAAAAGTCAGCTTGAATTACAAATGAAAGATAAGAAAAAATTGATTGTTCAAGCTTAAAAAAATGGCTCACTTGCTTTTGATTTGTATATAAAAAATTGCCCTTAAAAAAGGGCAATTTCTTTTGTTTAAACAAACTTAACGTTGTTTGCTTGGTGTTGGTTGAGGGGTATTTCTCTCTTTAGATGCTTGGGCAAATTTTGACAAATATAAAGAGGTATTTGCTGTTTTTTCAGCGGGATTTTCTTCACGAGAGAGCCCTTCTTTTGGAAAGCCGAGTTCTTCCCTCAT